>NZ_JAGPXJ010000039.1:0-61556 GCF_018070605.1 Streptomyces sp. B15 | reverse complement strand
GTCCGGTACGTCACGTCGGCGTGCTGCCGTCCGTCGGACTCGACGCGGGTCACCTCGTGGCTCGTGGCGATCTCCGCCCCCGCCGACAGCGCGGCGGCGGTCAATGCCTCCGTGAACGCCCCCATTCCGCCGACCGGCACGTCCCAGTCACCGGTGCCGTTGCCGATCACGTGGTAGAGGAAGCACCGGTTCTGTTTCAGGGACGGGTCGTGGGCCTCCGCGAAAGTGCCGATGAGTGCGTCCGTGAGAACGACACCGCGGACCAGGTCGTCGCTGAAGTGCGCCTCGATCGCGGCGCCGACGGGTTCTTCGAAGAGCATGCGCCAAGCCGCGTCGTCGTCGATGCGGCGGCGCAGTTCGTCCCGGGTGGGCAGCGGCTCCGTCAGGGTCGGGAAGACGCGCTCGGCCACGTGCCCGGTCATGCCGTAGAAGGCCTCCCATGCGGTGTACTCGGCGGTGCCGCCGGTGAGCCGTTCGAACGACTCCCGCGTACGGTCCGGGCCACCGCCTACGAACAGGCCCGTCGGGCGGCCCTCACGGTGGGCCGGGGTGTAGGACGACACCGTACGCTTACGGAGGGTGAAGTTCAGCCCCAGTTCTTGGACGATCTTCTGCGGGAGCAGGCTCACCAGATACGAGTAGCGGGACAGGCGGGCGTCCACCCCGGCGAAGGGGCGCGTGGAGACGGCGGCGCCGCCCGTGCTGCCCAGGCGTTCCAGCACCAGCACGGTGCGGCCCGCCCGGGCGAGGTAGGCGGCGGCGACCAGACCGTTGTGGCCGCCACCGACGATGACGGCGTCATAGCGCTCGCGTGCGGGCATGGCTTCTTCCTAACACGCGGAGGCCGGAGGGACACGTAGTTGCGGGGACGAACGGGAGAGTCCCATGGCGCGGCGCCGACGGAATGAAGGGCATGGACGGCGCGGGCAGCGCGGACCGCGCGGACAGGGCCGCTGCGGCGGCCCCCGGCGTCCTGGCCGCCGCACCAGCACCACGCGGACTCCGACCAGCTGACGGACAGGCACGCGGCAGGCAGCCGGGCCACAACCCCCCGCGCCCGGCGGGAGGTTGGCGACCGATGCCGACCGGCAGGAGAAGGTGTCGCGATGCCGCCGAACGGGTCACAGCGTGTCGGACCGTGCCGCCATGATGTACGGGTGACGGATTCGGGTGCGGACTCGCTGGTCCAGGACGAGATCGTGATCCTTGTGCACGGCACCTTCGCCGGTGACAAGGACGGCAACGACGAGGGACACCGCTGGTGGCAACGCGGCAGCGACACATGGAGGTGGCTGGAGGACAATCTGCCGCCAGGAGTGGGCCTCCCGCAGAACGGCAGGCTGTTCCACTGGAGCGGCGCGAACACGCAGTCGGCGCGGCTGTCCGCATCCATGGAGCTGTTGGCGCTTCTCGTCGAGCTCGAACGGAAGGGCCGCGCGTACCACCTGGTCGGCCACAGTCATGGTGGCTCCGTCATCTGGGAAGCCCTTCTGACCAGCCAGGTTCTTCGGCGCGGGGGAATGCTGGCCGACCATCTGTACCACGCCCTGGTGCGGCGCGGTGTCCTCTCCGATGACGATTCCGGCTTCGGCGCAGTCGGAAACCGCTCCCTCGCCCGCAAGTACCAGGCGGTGAGCAGTGAGCTGGAACTCGGCCGGCTGCGGAGTTGGACGACACTCGGAACCCCTTTCCTGTGCCATCTGCCGCAAGGCGGTCTGCTGGCCAGAGGGTGGCGGGACAGAAAGTTCTCCTTGGCCGGCGAAGTGCGTCCTCGGGACTTCAAAGCCCCGCGCTGGACCGCCCCGCTCGCTCTCACCTACATGCTCGGAGTGTTCGGTCCGAGCCTGCTGTTGTCGCTCGCTGTCTCCTGGTTCGAGCTGTCGTGGATCATCCGCCTGATATGGCTGGTGCTGGCAATCGCGGGGCTGAAGTACACACTCAAGGTCGTGGTGCGTGGAGATGTCACCCACGCGCTGACGACCCGCGCCAGGCTCGCCCGGTCCGCGTTCGCACGCTTTTCCTCACGATGGCTGGGCCTGTACGCCGCAACGGACGAAGCGATCACCGGACTTCGGGCGCTGTGCCCGCCCGAAGCGCCCGGCTACGCCGAGTTGTCCGTACCGCCCGCACAGCGCGAGATACCGCGGAAGCCGACCGCTCAGTGGCCTCGCGTGCCCACGCTGCTGCGTTTGAACGCTCCGCTGAAGCACGTCGCGCTCGCTCCACAGGTCTCGATGGGCTACGGGTACTACTTCACCGGCTCCACGTTGACCGAGGACGCCTACGGCCGCGTCAACAAGTGGTTCATGCCGGGTGTCAACGCAGCACTGGCCAAGCGGCTGCTCCGTACCGGGCAGGGGTGTGACGTCCCGTACAGCGACCTCGTCCATGTCTCGACATGGCCCGTGCCGATCGACGCGGGTGCTGTCGGGCTGCCGGATCGCATCGACGCGGCGCTGGAGAGGAACGCCATGGCCCACGCCGGGTTGCTCGGCCTGGAGGTGCGCCAAATGATCGCTCGCGCGGCCATGAACGGCACCCGGCTGCCCGGAATCGCCGCAGGCCAACAGTTGAGCGTCTCCGGCAAGGCTTTGGTGCACACCTCCTACTGCACCGATCCCGAGGTCCTGCGCATGATCCGCCACCACATAGCCGTCTCCAGCAAGACGTGCCAGGCCGAAGCCACAGGTGCCGGGACGGCGGCAGACGTCCGGGGGTGGATAGCCGCAACCCGCGAGCACGTGGCCGAGAAGGTGACGTCGCACGACGCGCAGGTGCACAGCGCAACAGCGTCGTGATGGTGAGGGGCCCGTGGGAGCGCGCCGGCCAGCGCCGTGCTGCGGCGCACTTGAGCGATCCTTCTGAAGGGGCCCCGCGTGGACTCGGGCGGTGAGCCCGGGGAAGAGGCGGCGCGTCGTACAGGCAGCCGGCCGTGCGGTAGCCGACCGCGGTGGCCGGATGGGGATGAATGGGATTCGAGTCCGATTCCGGTCCCGGGTCGTGAAAGTGGCGTGGGCGATGGTGCGCAAGCCGGGGCGGCTCCCCTGCAGGGTCACCGGGTTGCCGTCGTCGCGCCGTTGACCAGGGCGAACGCGGGAGCCCAGCGGAGGTGCTAGGAGTTTCCTCATGCCGCGGACCGGACCGGCATTCGTAGGAATCCACAAGGACCCGGTCTCAGTCTGCCGGGGCTTTCATGTCTTCCACTCCTAGCTGTTACCACGCCGTTGGCTGTGTACTCCTCAGCAAGTCACAACGCGGCAAACCACGCTGTGACGAGGCAAGAGATGGGTGCCGCGGACTTCCTCCGACATGCCCCGTGGGGGAAGCGCCGGCCGCGACGGGCGGTATCGACGTGATGGTCGAGTTCATCATGGACCACCGTCGGTCGACCACTCTGCTCGCCCCCTGACATGTGGCCGAACGAAGGAGAGAGCCTTGGCTGCGACGCTGTCCGGTCGGCCTCTTGAGATCGCCTGGCCCGATCCGGGTATCACCGTCACAGCGGAACTCGACGCTCGCAACGCCGTGCCGGCTGATGCGCTGTGGGAGGCGTTGCCCTACCAGAGCCTGCAAGGACACGCGCTGGTGGCGGGAAGCCATCCGTACCACGTGGCACCGATGCCCTCGCTGCTGCATCTGCCCGCGACCACTCGGTTCGACAGACATGAGGCACCCGACGGGGCGGTTTTCTGTTCTGCGCTGCAGCACCTGGGCGTCAAGTACGGCACGTCGACCGAGCCGATGCCGGCGTCCCCCGTAGGCCGGCTCCGGCCGGAGGACATGGCGGATCTGCCCGCGGCCGGGCAGGCGGCATGCGACTCGGTCTATTCCACGAAGAAGCCCGTCCTCGTGGAGGTCCGCACGGCAGGAATGGGAGGCGGCCACCGCATCCCCCGCCTGACCGCCGCCGGCCCCGAGGCGAACCGGTTGGTCGGCGACGTACACGCCGAGACCGAGCGGAGCTGGCGGTCCGAGCCACCCGAGCTCGCTGATCTGCACCGGGGATGGAACCTCTCCGGGGCGGGGAGTTTCGAGACGGTGCTGCCCACCCTGCTGTCCGTCAACGGGGAGACGCGCCCGCTGGGGTATGTGAGCTACGGCGGTCTGGTCCAGGCCTTGGTCGATGGCATGCCGCTGGATTCTCTGCGCCAGGTGGCCCGCCTGTGGGTCGGTACCCCGGCCGAGTTCCTGGGCTGCTGCGGTCTGGAGCAGTTGTGGGCCTTCACCCAGCGGTTCCTGGCCTGCCTCGACCATTTCGACCGCGACGACTTCCTGGCGGTCGTGAGCCGGCTGGCCTTCTACATCAACTGCTTGGGCGGCTGGAACCTGCAGCTGTTCCCGTGGGACACCGGGGACCAGCTGCGCCAACAGCGCCCCGCCGAAGTGAGCCGGCAGTCATGAGTGCTCTGCCCGCACGCACGGACGCGTTGGTCATCGGCGGGGGAGTCATCGGCACCTCGACAGCGTGCCAACTCGCCGAGCCCGGAGTCGACACCGTCCTGCTGGAGCGCGGCACGCTCGGTTCGGGGGCGTCCGGCGCCACCGCGGGGGTTCTGCGGCCGTACTTTCCCGGCGACCCCCACACCGGCAGCCTTGCCCTCCGCAGCATGGCCGCGTATCACTCCTTCGCCGAGCGGACCGGCACCCCGCTCGGGCTGGAGCGGGTCGGCTTCCTGGTGGTGTTCAGCGACGACCACCAGGTGGCGGACTTCCGGCGTACTCAAGCCGCCCAGCGGGCCGCCGGAGTGGACGTCGAACTCGTGACCGCGTCCGAAGCGGTGCGGCTCAACCCGCTGCTCAGCGAGCGCGCCGTCCTCGCGGCAGCCTGGGCGCCGGATGCTTACGTCTGCGACCCGGCCGCGATCGTGCGCGGCTACGCCGCAGCCGCCGAGGAAGCCGGTGCCGTGCTGCACACGGACACACCCGTCACCGGTCTCGACCCCGACGGGCAGGTCCACACCCCCACGGGCAGCATCCTCGCCGACACCCTCGTCTGCGCGGCCGGCCCCTGGTCGAGAGCGGTTGCCCCCATGGCCCGCATCGATCTGCCCGTGACCACGTACCCCATCGAACTGCTTGTGACCCACCCTTCCCCGAGCGTTCGGCTCCGCTCGCGCGGGGAATATCCCGATGCCGCACCGGCCACCACCCTGCCGATGACCCTGCACGCCTCCTCCGGCCTGCGGATCCGGGCCTGGAAGGACTGTTTTCTCGGAACGGAGATCGATCACCTCATGCTCGGCAACTGTCTCGTCACGAAGGTGGAGGCTTTCTGATGGTCAACCAGGCTCCCAACCGGACTTCTCCCGCCCGCACCCCGCAGGAACTCAACGAGGTGATCACCGGTGGGATCGGTGACAGCCCGCTGCGACCGGACGGAACGCTCAAGGTACGGGGGGAGTACGCCTACTCCTCGGACCTGTGGGCGGAGGACATGCTGTGGGGCGCGACATTGCGCAGCCCGCACCCCTATGCGCGGATCAACTCCATCGACATCGGTCCCGCGCTCAAGCACCCCGGCGTCCACGCGGTGCTGACCCACGAGGACGTCCCCGGCGAGAACATCTACGGCCTGAAGGTCGCCGACACCCCGGTGCTCGCCGAGGACGTCGTGCGTTACAAGGGCGAGCCGGTTGCCCTGGTTGCCGCCGATCACCCGGAGGCCGCCCGGCGCGCGCTGGAGAAGATCGTGGTCGACTACGAGGTGTTGGAGCCGATCACCGATCCGGAACAGGCCGCGCACGACGACACACTGCCCAAGCTGCACCCCGGGGGCAACGTGGTGCGCTATCAGCCGATCACCAGCGGCGACCCCGAAGCCGAGGCCGACGTCGTGGTCTCCGACGTGTACACGCTGGGCATGCAGGACCAGGCGTTCCTCGGGCCGGAGTCAGGTTTGGCCATCCCCGCCGAGGACGGCGGAGTCGATCTGTTCATCGCCACCCAGTGGCTGCATGTGGACCAGAAGCAGACGGCACGGGCACTCGGGCTCCCGGTCGAGAAGGTGCGCTTCACCATGTCCGGTGTCGGCGGCGCCTTCGGCGGCCGTGAGGACCTGTCCATGCAGATCCACAGCTGCATGTTGGCGCTGCACACCGGTAGACCGGTCAAGATGGTCTACAACAGGGAGGAATCCTTCTACGGCCACGTGCACCGGCACCCGGCGAAGATGTACTACGAGCACGGTGCGACCAAGGACGGCAAGCTCGTCTACGTCAAGGCGAAGATGTACTTCGACGGCGGCGCGTACGCCTCCAAGACCCCCGTCGTGGTCAGCAACGCCACCTCGCTGGGCGTCGGCCCGTACGAGGTGCCCAACGTCAGGATCGAGGGTTGGGGCCTGTACACGAACAACCCGCCGTGCGGCGCGATGCGTGGTCTCGGCGCCGTGCAGCCGGCGTTCGCCTACGAGTTGCAGATGGACAAGCTCGCCAAGGCGTTGGGCATGGACCCGGTACGGCTGCGTCAGCTCAACGCCATTGAAGAGGGCTCGACCACGCCCACCGGGCAGGTGCTGGACTACCCCGCGCCGGTCGCCGAGCTGCTGGAACGTCTCGAAAGGCTCCCGCTGCCACAGGAGGACCACTCCACCCCCATGGACATCCGGGGCCTGCCGGGCGGGCTGTCCAACACGACGCACGGCGAGGGCGTGGTGCGGGGCGTCGGCTACAGCGTGATCATCAAGAACGTCTCCTACGCGGAAGGTGCCGACGACTACTCCACGGCGCGGGTGCGGCTGCAGGTGATCGGTGGCGAGCCGGTTGCGATGGTGCACACGGCGGCGGCCGAGGTCGGACAGGGCCTGATCACCGTGCAGCAGCAGATCGCCCGCAGCGAACTCGGCGTGGCACGGGTGAACATCCACCCGAACGACACCAACGTCGGTGACGCCGGATCGAGTTCGGCGTCCCGGCAGACCTACATCACCGGCGGTGCCGTCAAGAACGCGTGCGAGGCCGTCCGCGACGTGCTCTTCGAGCGGGTCGCCCAGCGCTTCGGCGAGCAGGCCGCCGATCTGTCGCTTTCCGGTGGCAAGGTCGTTTCCGCGGCCACCGGTTTCATCGTCGATCTCGTCGAGGTGCTCGGCGACGACGTGATCGAGGAAACCAGGGAGTACCACCACCTGCGGACATACGAGATGGACCCGGTGACCGGGCAGAGCCGGCGGGTGCACGTCCAGCACGCCTTCTCCGCCCACCGGGCGGTGGTGGACGTGGACACGGAGCTCGGCCTGGTCAAGGTCGTGCAGCTGGACTGTGCGCAGGACGTCGGCAAGGCGATCAACCCGGACGCCGTCGTCGGGCAGATCCACGGCGGTTCCGCACAGGGGCTCGGTCTGGCCGTGATGGAGGAGATCAAGGTCACGGACGGTCAGATCCGCAACGCGTCGTTCACCGACTATCTGATCCCCACCATCTTGGACATGCCGCCGATGGCGGTGGATGTCATCGAGAAGGCCGACCCGAACTCGCCCTACGGTGTGCGCGGCGTCGGCGAACCCCCCACCATTTCCGCCACCCCGGCGATCGTGAACGCCATCCGCAACGCGACTGGACTGGAGCTGACCCACACTCCGGTCGCACCGGACCAGCTCTGCGGCGTCCAGTCGTGACGGTCTCCCGCGGGCGCCGTCGGACAGCGCCGAGCTGAGGGTCGGCGCCCGCGGGGCGCCACGTGCCACCCGGGGGCGGAGCCCCGCACGGGCAGGGCACCCGGAAATCCCCCACCTCTCCGAAAAGGAATGACCATGACCACGCACATCCAAGAAACCAGCGTCCAGGACTCCGAGCGCGCCTGGATGGAAAAGGCGATCACGCTGGCCACCGACAGCGTGGCGAACGGCGGCGGTCCGTTCGGCGCGCTGGTCGCCAAGAACGGCGAAGTCGTCGCGATCGGGAACAACCAGGTCACCGCGACCCTCGACCCGGTGGCGCACGCCGAGGTGACCGCGATGCGCGCCGCCTGCAAGGAACTGGACACCTTCTCGCTCGAAGGCTGCGTCCTGATCACTTCGTGTGAGCCGTGCCCGATGTGCCTTTCCTCCGCACTGTGGGCCCGGGTCGACCGACTCGTCTACTCCGCCGATCGGCACGATGCGGCCGTGGCCGGCTTCGACGACCGCAGGTTCTACGATCTGTTCGAGAAGAAGCCCGAGTCGATGTGGCCGATGTCGGTCGAGCAGCTGGACCTGCCGAACCGTACGGCGCCGTTCGACGCGTGGGTGGCCAAGCCCGATCGCATCGAGTACTGACAAGGAGTGCTCGTGGAGATCAAGCGGAAGCACACGATGTACCACCCGACGATCGTCGACACCGATCCAGAGGTCGTCGAGCGGATCACCGGCATGATGGAGAACCGGATCGACTCGGTGCGGGACCATTTCGCACAGGGAAGAAAACAGCCGGCTGGTGAGCTCGGCCCCCGGCCGGCCGCAGCACGCCGACGACCCTCCTGCTGCTGCGGCACGGTGAGACGCCGCTGACCCCGGAGAAGCGGTTCTCCGGCAGCTGCGGCTCGGACCCGTCGCTGCCGGAGGCCGGGCGGCGGCAGGCCGAGGTCACCGCGGCGCTGCTGGCCGCCCGCGGCGGCGTATGGGTGGTCACCACCTCATCGCTGCGGCGCTGCCGCGAGACGGCACAGGCGATTGCCGCGCGGCTCGGCCTGCGCGTACATGTCGAGGAGGACCTGTGTGAGGCCGACTTCGGGGCCTGGGAGGGGCTCACCTTCGCGCCCCGGTGTGCGGACCGAGGACTTCCTGCTCGCCATCACCGGGCTGTGGCACGTCGGCGCACAGGAAGGCGCCTACGCCCGCGCCACCCGCTTGCTTGACCTTGTGAGGGACGGCCTTCGCGTCCGCCCGTGAACTCCTCGGACGTCGGCGGATCACCGTGTGCCGCCGCGGCAGGGCCGTGGCGGCACCGCCCCGCAATCCTGGGCCGCAAGCGGAGGGAGCCGCCCCGCCGTTGACGGGGCGGGGCGACGACGTCGTTACCGGTGAGGCCTCAGGGCCGTCATCGAGCCGTGGTTTCGAGCGTCCACTGCTGGTGGGGCAGGCCGTGACATGTCCACTGGATGACGTTGGTGGACGAACGGCCGTCGGTCGTCTGGTCGGCACATTTGCCGCTGTACTTGTTGACGAGGGCGAACCTGTTGCTGTTGTCCACCGGTACGCGGGCCCACAGCTGGTCCTCGTAGTTCCTGTTGCAGCCGTACTGCCGGAGTTGGTGGCCGTTGGCCACGCTGTGGTATCCGTTGACCAGGCACTTGCCGCTCCTGACGCTGCGCAGTTGGAACCAGTCGCCTTGGACGGGCAGCACCTCGAACCGCTGGTTGGTGCCACCGTGCCGGTTGTAGAGGATGATCGGGGCGCCGTCCTGTGTGGAGTTGTCCTTGACGTCGAGGACGAGACGAGGGTTCTTGGCGGAGTGGATGATCACCGTCTGATCGGGCTGTGCCTGCTTGACGGAGCCGGCTGCGGTCGCGTTGGTGGTGGCCATGCCCGTCAGGGCCAGACCGAGAAGTGCCGTGGCGCTGATCGGGGTGCGTCGGACAGTGGGCATCAGTGTGGTCCTCTCGCGGGATCCGACGCCCTGGCGAATGCCTGGGCGAAACAGGGCGAGTTTCGTCCTCGTTGCGCTGCACCCACCAGCAGTTGTCCGTAAACGCACTGGAAAGCATGATTCGTAGTGCGCCCCCGGCGTGGTCCGCATCCCGGGCGCAGCGTTCCAGCAACACGGCCGGACGGTTACTGACGGTCGAGGCCGCGACCCCGGTCTCCGCGGCGAGCCGTCCCGGCCGGAGGGCACGGCCGTCGGCGAGGACTCGGTACCTTTGCCCGGACCAGGGCACCAGGGCCTGCACGATGTGCTCGAACACGGTCCGGTCCGGTCCGGGACCGGCGACGGCGACTGTGACGGACCAACGGGGTGGGCCGGCGCATGGTCATGACGCCCGGCACCATCACTCGCGCGTCGGTTCGAGCCTGTAGCCGACCTCCATCGGCGTCATACGGCACCGACGGAGGTCGGGACGGTGTCGGACCGGCCGGCTACTTGAGGTCGAGGACTGCCTTGCCGTGAAGACGGCGGTCGAGCAGAACCTCGACCGCGTCGGAGTGGTGAGTCCAGGGACCGCGCCAGCTGATGCCCGGATCGAGGCGGCCTGCGGCGATCTCCCCGGCCAGCCAGGTCAGATCCGCGGAGAAGTCGATGCTGGGGTCGCCGAAGAGGAAGAAGGTGCGGATCGACCGGTCGTGCCGTCCTTCGTTGCCCAGCAGGGCATCCGGTGACAGCACCACGTCGGCCTCGGAGGAGCGGCCCACGCTGAAGAGGCTGCCGCCGGCCGACAGGGAGGCGAAGGCGTCGACGAGGTGCTGTCCGCCGACGTTGTCGAGCACGGCTGCCACGCGCCGCTGCACGGCGGCCGGCTCGGGGTGGACCTCGCGGGCGCCCAGCGCTCGCAGTACGTCGGCCTGGGCGGGGCTTCGGCTGATGGCAACGACGTGCGCGCCCGCGCGGGCGGCCAACTGGACGGCGTATCGGCCGACGCCGCCGGAAGCACCGGTGACCATCACGCGGCGGCCGAGCAGCGATCCCATCCGGCGCAGCACATGCAGGGCGCTCAGCCCGGCCACGGGAACGGTGCTCAGTGCGCCGGGATCGGAGTCCTTCGGCGCGGTGCCGAGCAGAGCGGCGGGTACGGCCCGCAGTTCGGCCCAGCCGGTCTCACCGAGGGTGACGACCTTGTCCCCCTCGGCCGGACCCGAGCCGTCGGCTGCCGCCTGGACGACCACACCGGCCGCGTCCCATCCGAGCACGGTGCCGTCCGGTATCTCCGGACGCGTGGCCCCATGGACCTCACCGAAGTTCAGCGAGACGGCCTCGACCCGCACGAGCGCCTCGTGGGCGGCGGGCCGTGGCGAGGGGACGTCCGTCAACGACAGATGTCCGGGCGAGGAGTGGTCGACGACGAGTGCGCGCACAGCAAGACCTCTTTCAAAGTGCCACAGTGGAGCGTTTGCCTCAGTAGAGCATATGCGCGATCTCGGCGCACTTGGTACGCTGCTCGCGTGACCATCTCGGAACAGCCCGCCACCCTGCGCGAACGCAAAAAGCTGCGTACGCGCCAGGCGCTGGTCGACACCGCCGTCACGCTCTTCGGTGAACGCGGATTCGACAGCACTCCGCTGGACGCGCTGCTGGAGCAGGTGGAGGTGTCCCGGCGGACCTTCTTCCGCAACTTCCGCTCCAAGGAGGACGTGGCGCTCACCGCCGTCAAACAGCTCTGGGACGTCTACCTCGAAGTCCTGGACGGCATGGAGAAGTCCGGGCCGCTGGCCGATGTCTTCCTCGCCGCCATGCTGACCACCCTGGAGCGCATGGACGAGGACTGGTACCGGCGCTTCCCGCTCACCCTCCGGTTGATTGCCGACTCGCCCGCACTCGACGGGTACACGCTGCGGCACTGCGCCGAAGTCCAGGCCGAGATCGCGCGTCGACTCGACGCACGGAACTCTCTCGAACTGCGGCTCCTCATCGAGTTCTTCGTGGCCGCCTGGCGCTGCACTCTTGACGACTGGCTGCCCGACTGCGCACCGGGCGAACTGCCCGCGCTGTTGCGCCGGGCCTGCTCATCCATGAACCCCGCCCTCAACCTGGAGGCGTAACCCGTTCTGCGCTGCCCGGCCTTGAACCGAGTCCGGAGCGAAACCTGCCGTGCTCGCGTGGCGTGCCGACGCCGCAGCACCGAGAAGAGCGACAGCGCCGCGGCGCTCTGCCGCTGGCTGCACGGCGATCTGCACCCGGCTAACATCCTGACCATGAACGGCGCCTTCTGTGGGGTGATCGACTTCGGCGACCTTTTCGCCGGCGACCCGGCCTGCGACCTCGCCGCCGCTTGGATCCTGCTGCCGGACGGTGCCATCGACCGCTTCCACGAGTGCTACGAGCCGAGCCCGGACGCCGCGACCCTGCGCCGTGCCCGCGGCTGGGCGGTGCTGCGTGCCCTCGCCGGCATCCACATCGGAGACGCCGGCGTCCACGGCCGCCCCGGAGGCAAGGCCACCTGGGGCCCACCCGCCCACGCCGCGCTGCGACGCCTCACCGCCTCGGTCCCCCGATGATCAGGCACCCCGGCGTGAGGGGTCGAGAGCGTGCGAACGCGCTGGGCAGGTCGTCACGGAGAACTGAAGAGGACGGCTGCTTGAGGCACCGCCCTGCGCCGCCCTGACGACGCCTCTCGGTGACCCCCGTGCGGCGGGGCGGTAGCGGGGTCGTACGGTCGAGCGCCGGTGCGGTATGTGGCATGACTCGGCACCAACGAAAGCCCCGAAGGACCCGAAAGCTACGAAGGAAGAGAACCGTATGAGTGAGGACGAGCGGCGCGAGCGGTACGCCGTGGCGCTGTACAGCACCCTTGGGTTCAGTGCGGAGCGTCACCCTTGGGCGGGGCTTTCCCCGGCGCGACGCGAGGTCTGGTACGTCCGCGCCGAGGCCGCCATGGCCGTTGCGGACAAGGAGATCGCGGAAGCGTCGCGCACTGCCGGGTGAGGCAGCGCCGCGTCCGCGGGGGTGCCGCAGTAGGTGCGGGTTCGCTCATGAGGCAGTGGTGCGGGCGGTGTGGTGCTGCTGCGGGTTCGGCTGTCCGTCGTGGAGGCCGGCGCCGGAAGCGCCGAGCCATTGATTTGGTCCAGACCTATTGACGAGAGGTCCGGACCACAGAACGCTCTCAGCGACCCCACACACAGGTGGAGGGACACGGCATGCACGGAACGTCCGCTCGAAGACGACGACCCTGGTACTTGCTCGGTATCGGCGTGGTGCTGGCGTGCGTCGTCCAGCTCCTCACCGCGACAGCCCCGCAGGCGGTGGAACGCCCGCGCACCGCGGCCCCGTCCTCCGAGGCCGCCGAGACCTGCCCGGTGCAGGGCAAGCCGTCCGGCAAGGTCCTCCAGGGCTACTGGGAGAACTGGGACGGCGCCGCCAACGGCGTCCACCCGCCCTTCGGCTGGACCCCCATCACCGACACCCGCATCCGCGCCCACGGCTACAACGTCCTCAACGCGGCCTTCCCCGTGATCCGTTCGGACGGCACGGTGCTCTGGGAGGACGGCATGGACTCCACCGTCAAGGTCGCGACCCCGGCCGAGATGTGCGAGGCCAAGGCCCAGGGGCAGACCCTCCTGATGTCGATCGGTGGCGCGACGGCGGGCATCGACCTCAGCTCACGCGCGGTCGCCGACCGGTTCATCGACACGATCGTGCCGATCCTGAAGAAGTACAACTTCGACGGGATCGACATCGACATCGAGACCGGCCTCGTCGGCAGCGGTAACATCAACCAGCTCTCGACCTCGCAGGCCAACCTCGTCCACATCATCGACGGCGTTCTCGCCCAGATGCCGCCGCAGTTCGGCCTGACGATGGCGCCCGAGACCGCGTACGTCACGGGCGGCAGCGTCGTCTACGGTTCGATCTGGGGCGCGTATCTCCCGATCATCAAGAAGTACGCCGACAACGGCCGCCTGTGGTGGCTGAACATGCAGTACTACAACGGCAGCATGTACGGGTGCAGCGGCGACTCGTACTCCGCGGGCACCGTCCAGGGCTTCACCGCCCAGACCGACTGCCTCAACAAGGGCCTGGTGGTCCAGGGCACCACGATCCGCGTGCCCTACGACAAGCAGGTACCCGGCCTCCCCGCCCAGCCCGGCGCCGGCGGCGGCCACATGTCACCCTCCCTGGTCGCCCGGGCCTGGAACCACTACGACGGCCGGCTCAAGGGCCTGATGACCTGGTCCTTGAACTGGGACGGCTCGAAGAACTGGACGTTCGGCGACAACGTCAAGGCACTCCAGGGCCGTTAGAGCACAGCCCGCAGCAGGCGGTCGCACGCCGATGCGGCAAGCGTGGTCAGGGCCGTGGCGAGGAGGGGCCGCGCGCCATGGGGGCAACCCTTCCCAGGCGCCGAGCACGACATCTGCGCCACGGCCCTCGATCTGCTTGTCCGCGAACGCGGGCCCGGAGGGGCGCGCAGCCCCTCCCGCCGCATGCCTGGGAATCTTCTCGTCCCGCACCGGTGCGCCGCCAGTCAGCCGCGGGCTCCTTCGGGGGCGCCCGGAGCGGAGGTGCGAAGGCCGGCCATCTTGTCGCTCTGTGCTAACGCGTTGCGGCAGGGGATCGAGCAAGGATGAGCAGTGTTCGGACCAGCTGCAGCGGACGTGAGTGCGCTGCGGAGGCGCGCGCGGTCGCGTGTGTCGAAGACCGGGGACGTGGGGGCGATGAGGCCGGGGGAGACGCCGGAGCAGGCGCGGGCACGGGCGGGGCGGCTGCGGCAGCGCGCGGCGCAGGCACGCGGTCTGGCCGGTTCGTTGGGTTCCACGCTGGACACGGGGGTGGCCAAGGCGACCGCCGAGGACGTGTGGTTGGGCCCGTACGCCGAGCGTGTCACGGGGGAGCTGCGCCGACGTCAGCGTGAGCTGGAGGGCTTGGCCGACGGTGTGCGCGCCGCCGCGAACCGCTGGGACCAGGAGGCCGAACTGCTCGACCGGGAGGCCGCGGCAGCCCCGACCGGAGGTGACTGATGGGTGGCTTCCAGGGATTCGACCCGGTACGAGTACGGGAGTTGGCGGGGCATCTGGACTCGGTGGCGGGCTCCATCGTGCCGATGCACCGTCAGCTGTCGCAGATCCTGGAGGCGGCAGTCGCTGACATGGCGCCGCAGCAGGCGAGTACGAGCCCGGAACTTCAGCCTCTGGTGGACAACCCGGGGGTGCCGATGGCCACGGGCGGGATTCCGATCTCGAAGGTGTACGGGATCCCGACGGGCTACCTTCCGGGGCCCAGGACACAAGGCGAGGCGCTCGCGGGTGGACCGTTGCCGGGCTCTGTCGATCCGTTTCTGAGACAGACCGCGGCCGACATCCGGGCCCGGTGCGATCGGTTGGAGCAGGTCCGGCGGGCAGCTCCGTCCTCCGTCAAGCTGGATGCTGGTGCCCTGCTCGCCGCCGATCTGGTCGACCTCAACGCCGTACCGAAGCCCGACGCGGGCGAGCAGGCGATCGCCAAATGGTGGGCAGGGCTGAAGCCCGCGCAGCGCGAGCAGTATCTGTATCTGAAGCCCGAGGTGCTGCAAACGCTCAAAGGGCTTCCCGCTGACGTGCTGCAGCAGGCCACCCAGCTCGCCTACTTCAAGGTGGTGCCCTACAAGACTTCCAGCCACGAGAGCGCGGGTGGCACCAAGCTCTCGATCGGTATCTTCGAGATCGGTGACGGTTACGCTCTGCGCACCGAGCAGATGAACGACGGCACCTACCGCGTCACCATGATCGACAACGAGCAGATCGGAGCCAAGGCCGCCAGACCCGACAAGAAGGGGATATCGATCGGCGGCACGGTGAAGTTCGAGATCGGCGACACCTGGGTGTTCAAGAACAAGGCCGCGGCGGAGAAGCTGCAGAAGGACATCGACGAGGCGTACTTTCTGCACCGTCAGCTGAACGGCACGAACCCCATCGGCGTCATCTTTGCCAAGGCGCGGCTCCCGGACGTGCTGAAGCGGATCGGCGAGCCGAAGATCACAACCACGACGGTGGGTGTGGAGGTTGACGGGTCGATCGGCGTCGGAAACGCCACTCCGGGAATCAAGTTCGGCGGCAACCTCTCGCGCATCACCAGCACGCTGAACCCCCAGCGGCCCTCGGTGACTCTGAGCAGGGACTTCGTCGTGGAGCCCTCGCTCACCCGGGGGAAAGTGGTGAAGGCGGATTTCGGCGCGGTCGTCAACGGCACGATCCAGGTAGTCCGGGACAAGAACAACCCGGACCCCAACACCAACATCACCACCGTTCGGCTCATCCAGACGGTGGAGGGAAAACTCGGTGGAACCTTCGGTGGTGAGCTCGGCGGTGCCAAGGCAGGCGTCTCGGGAAGCTACAAAGAAGGACGCACCAACACCCACGTGGTGACGGTGAATGTGCCGATCGGTGCGAACTCCGAGGAACAGGCCGCCGCCCGGAAGTGGCTGAACGCGCCGCCTCCCGCGGCCCTGGCCGGCCCCGCCATCCCTACCGATCCGCCCGCTCCGGACGGGGATCTCTTCTCTCGGCTGGCACACGATCGCGGGCAGGTCAGCGCCGTCTCCTACAAGGGGAAGGCATCCGAACTGAAACTGGGCGGAAGGTTCACCATCGACGGTATCCCCATCGGCCTCGAGGCCACGGCGGGGGAAAAGAGCGACCGCGTCGTCGACCAGCGGTACCTCGGTGCGCCCGACCCGGAAACCGGCACGCGCAACTTCGTCCCCATCAACTGACCGTACCGCTCGCCCCCCGCTCGCCCCTCCCGTGAGCCTGCCGCGGAGCGTCTTCCGTCCGGTGAGCTGCTGGTCGACGGCCTGCCGCCGGTCGCGCGGAAAGGCAGCCGCGGCGTATCCGCTGTCGCGGGCTCGTTATGATGACCGCCGTTTGACGTGCACCTGGTGGGCAGATGTGTCGGGGAGGCGGAGTAGGCCGTGGTGGAGCGAACGCCGGATCTGGGGCTGCAGCGCCAACCCACACTCACCCAGGGCGAGCGGCTGGACGAGGCCGCCCGGGCGCTCGACGGAATGGGCAAGTCGGTGGGCGGCGGCGGGCCGTGGGCCCAGCTCCCGTCATGGGCGCTGAATCCCTTCGGCGGCGATGCCTTCGGCGAGTACGGCGGCCAGCAGGCGTTCACCTCCTTCGCCCAGGCGTGGCACAAGGAGATCGAGATCCTCGCCGGTGCGCTGCGGGAGATCCACCGCAGGATCGGTGACGGCGTCACTCTGAACGGGAACACCGATCACGACGTCCGCAGCAAGCTCGACTCCCTCTCCTCCCTCTCCGAACCCGAGGAGAAGAAGCGGTGACCGGGCTTGGCCGACGCCGCAAGGGGGAGCTGAGGCGGCTGCGACGCAGGTTGGAAGCGCTCCACTTCGAGGGGAAGGGCGGACTCGACGGCGACAGGACGAACCTCGTGCTCGCGGAACTCATCGACGAGGCCCTGGGCTTTCCCGCCCCCGAGGGATCCCCGGACGAGGTCGAGGGCAAGGCCGCCGACTACCGCGGGGCCGCCAGATCGGCCGACGAGATCCGGGGAGGAGTGCGGGCCGTCGCGACCGCCGGCCTGCCCAACACCTGGGTGGGGGAGGCGGGCTCCAAGGCGAGCGAGGTGACCAAAGCCGCCGCGCGGAACGCGGAACACATGTCGGAGACGTTCGGTACGGCTGCCAGGGAACTGACCCTGTTGGCCGAGGGCATCAGCACCGCGCAGAGCAAGCACGGCTTCGGTCTCGACGCGCTGCGTGCCGCCCGGGGCATGCTCCCCGAAGGAGACAGCGCGTACTTCGCCGCTGCCGTGGATGCCGACCGGGCGCGCCGGGCGGCGCTGGACGGTATCGGATATCTGGAGTCAGGCGTGGAAGCCGCCGAGGCGGCGGGGGAGCGGGCCGAACGGAAGCTGGACGAACTGGCCGCCGATGTCCGCTCCGGCAGGCTGGACACCGGACATCTGTCGGACGCGGACCGGGTCGTCCTCGCAGACGCGGCCGCACACGGCGGGGACCCCGCGGACAACGAAATTCTCACCAACCGCGACCTGGAACGCTCCAGCACGCGCCTGAACAGTCTCGACGCCAAGGACCGGGCCGCCTACGACAAGCTGCTGGACGGCGCCAAGTCACCGCAGGAGCGCGCGTATCTGGTGAAGGCACTGGCCGCCGGCTATCCGATGACGCGTATACAGACCTTCGCCCGCAAGATCCATCCGTATGGCGACAAGCCGGCCTGGCTCCAGCAGCATCTGACGCCCATCGTCAACCGCCCGGACGACTCCCGGCGGGAGGGAGACCACTCCCAGAAGGTGACGTTCGACGGATACCAGTGGCGGCAGAAGGGCGACACATGCGTGGCTCTCTCCACGGTCACCATGCACGCCCAGAGCGACCCGCTGTACGCCCTGGAACTGACCACCGGCGGACACCCCGGAGACCCGGACCACGACAACGGCGCGGCCTTCGAGGAGCGGCTGAGGGCCGAGGAGACCAGGGTCTACGACCGGCGCGAAGGCGACAAGAGAGGTATGAACGGCCGGGAGAGCGAAATGGTCGCGGACGACGAGATCGGCTCGCACACCGGAACCGACTACGACGCCATCGCCACCCGGACCAAGGAGTCCCGCGAGGAAGTCCTGCCCAAGATCCGTGAAGCCGTCGACAGCGGCCAGCCCGTGCCCTTCGGCGCCCGGCGGGGCGACGAGTTCGGTCATCAGATGATGATCATCGGCCAGGACGGCGGCAAACTGCAGATCTACAATCCCTGGGGCTTCACCACCTGGGTCAGCGAGGACGACTTCGTCAACGGCACCATGGGCGGTGCGTCGAGCGAGAAATACCCCACGCCCACCGACATCCGGCTCCCCGAGCAGAAGCAGGCAGTCCGCCCGTGACACCCACCCCCGCCCGGCGCACCGGCCCGGCTGCCGTTGCCGTCGCACTGCTGCTGGCCCTCACCGCCTGCGGCGGAACCGGCGACAGCGATGCGGACGGCGGCGACGGTGGCCCTCCCACGCCGTCACCCACCCCGGCCGCCTCCGACCCGGCCTCCGACTCCCCCACACCGTCGCCCACCCCGGAGACGGTGTTCGACGACAAGCACACAGACGTCGAGGTGGCACCTGGGGAGACCTTCTCACTGAAGATCCGTATCAACCCAGGCGCCGGATACGACTGGGAACTCGTCGACCCGCAACCCGACAGCGCCGTCGTCGTCAAGACGGGGCAGCGGGAAGAGGCGGACTCCCCGGAACGGATGGGCTCGCGCGGCTACCTCTTCCTCGACTACCGCACGAAGGCCGAGGGCAGCACCGAAGTGCATGTGCGCAGGAACTGCTTCGCGTGCGGTGGCGAGGAGGAGAAGGCCGCGCAGGCAGGCAAGAAGGGCCCGGAGACCGTCTTCCACATCACGGTGAAGGAGTGACGCCCCGCATGCCTCCGGACAGGACGACCGACGCGGAACTGGGTTCCCTCGACGTTCCCCTGCTGCTCCGCTACGGCCTGACGCTCGGCGGTGCCCACCGCACGGCGCTCTTCGGCGACGGCGCGGTCGCCGCCGCGCTGACCGCGGAGGAACTGGGTGCCCTGCCGCGCGCGGTGGCCTTCCTCGCCGAGGTCGTACGCCGGGACGGCCTGCGGGCCGCCGTCGAGCTGCCGGAACCCCTGCCGGGCCGGGAAGCGGCCCGCACCGCGACCGAGTGGCTGACCACCGCCTCCTCCGTGCTCGGGGAAGCGGACCTGGAGAACGAGGAACAACTCGCCCGCTGGTTCGAGGCAGTAGCCACGATCATGGCCCTCCGCCACACCCACCCCGCCCCCCACCCTTGACCGGCGGACGCCCCGCGCAGGTTCGGCCGCAGTCGCTCGCTCGCTGCGGTCTCCTGGCCGTCGTCCTACCGTGAGCCGGTGTCAGTGCTGTGCGTTAGCTTCTGCTGGCAAGGACCGTCAGCGTGGTGGGCCACAGTGCCGGGAGGGGCGTTCGATGGACCAGATGCCTACGGAGAACGGGCTGCGCTGGATAGTCGATGCCTATGACACGGGCTTCACCTTCACCCTCAGCGAGGGCCTTTCACCGCACGAGCTGCTGCGCCGCGTCGGCGCCGAGGAGCGCCACATCGTCCCGCTCACCCGCTCCGCAGCGTACGAGCTGCTGCTCAGGGACGAGGAGCACCACATCAGCGACCTCGACTTCCTGGACTGGGAAGATGAATCAGCCGTCGCCCAACTGACCGACGCCGGCTTTCTCCCCGTCCCGCCGAAGACCATCGTCCGCGCGGGCTCGGTGGCGGGCTGGGCGTATGCGCTGGAGGAATTCCACGACCACACGGGCGCGTACCTTGCGGAACTGTCCGAGCAGGGGCGGGTGTTCCAAGTGCACCGCAGTGCGAAGGGCTTCAGTCTCGTCGGCCATGCCTGCCACGGCGATGCGATGACGTCCTTCGAACCTGGCATGCCGCACCTGACGAACGGCGACCCGGCCGAGGCGGCGCTCGGTTTCGTGTACGACGGTGACGAGTTGGCCGATGTCGCGTTCCTGCGCTTCCTGGAGGGCGAACTCGGCATCCACCTCCCCTGGGAGGAGACGGAGGCAGAGCTTCCGGCAGCCGCTTTCAGTTGACGCCGCCTTCGCAGGAGCACCTGTCAGTTTCCGTCGGAGACGCCGTCGGCCGCACTCCGCCACTCGGTTTCGGCGACCACCTCGCCATGCCCTGACGCCGGGGAACCCGCGGACGGCAGCGACCGTCGTCCACGTCCCGGTCCCGCCTCGCAACAGCTGATGCTTAAATGATCGCCGTCGGGCTGGGGGCAATCGGGCGCGGACGGGGCGATGACGAGCAACCGCACTCGTCGCACCCGCCTTCGCGAGCACGCCCACTGTGCACAGCACCAGCTCGGACCATCATTTTCTCCGCGCGCTTGACCCTCGTCGAACTTGGGAGACGCTCATGACCACCATAGGCATCATTCTCGGCACCACCCGTCCCGGCCGCGTCGGACCACAGATCGCGGAATGGGTCCACAAGACGGCCGACGCACGGACCGACGCGGATTTCGAAGTCGTCGACATCGCCGACTACGACCTCCCCCTGTTCGACGAGCCGCGCTCCCCGCGGATGGGCACCTACGAGCACGACCACACCCGCGCCTGGAGCGCCAAGATCGCTGGGCTCGACGGATTCGTCTTCGTCACGCCCGAATACAACCGGTCGATCCCCGCCGCGCTCAAGAACGCCATCGACTTCGTCTACAAGGAGTGGAACAACAAGGCCGCCGGCTTCATCGGGTACGGCAGCAACGTCGGCGGTGCCCGCGCCGTCGACCATCTGCGGCACATCGCCGGGGCGGTGCAGCTGGCCGCCGTGTACAGCCAGCTCCACCTGTCGCTCCAGACCGACTTCGAGAAGTTCACGACCTTTGTGCCCACTGATCGCCATGAGGCCGCCCTCGAGCAGCTGCTCACCGACGTGATCACCTTGAGCGACGCGCTCGCACCGCTTCGCGAGGCCTGACGCGCACCGCGGGACGGGCAGGCTGCGGCCGCGCCCGGTTCGACCGAGCCGGGTGAAGCAGCAGTCGGACCGGTAGGCCCTGCCTGGAGGCGGGTGCCAGGGATGCCGAGACTCCCTGGCACCGTCTCGTGCGCGGAGAGCGCTGACATGCCTGCCCCGCGTCAGGCGGCCGTTCAGCCGGTCAGGCCATGGCACGGCCGGCAGCGGCGACCAGATCGTCGCTCGCCGCGATGGCGGCCGCACGGCGGGAGGCCAGTACGGCGTGGTCGGCGGAGCCGCGCAGGCTGAACGCGGCCAGGGCAGCCTGACGAGCCGGCTCAGCAAGTGCCTGCTCCAGGACGGAGACCGAGACCAGTGGGCCGGTCACGGCCGAGCGCGTGGCGCGGGAAGCGGCGCGGGCCGCCTCGATCGCTTCCGCGTCCGCGCCGTCCAGCCGCAGGGTTTCGCGATGCCACAGGGCCCGCCGATGGTCACCGAGGGCGGCCACCAATTCACCCAACGCCCTCCGCAGTGCTTCCGCCCTCTGATCAGCGCGCGCAGCGCTCTGGGCGATCCGCGCACTCTTGATCTGCAGCAGCCCGGTGAGCGTACCCCCGAGCAGTGTGCCGACGACGGCGATGATGCTGGGCCACATCGCGAAGTCCTCCTTGGACAGTGGTAACGGGGCGCAGGAGCGTCAACCTTCGGTGGGAGGACGGGGCGTGGCGCACGAGCCGACGCGGATCAGGCGCACGGTGTGGCTGACAGCATGCCCCCAGCAGGGAGCCGACCGCGAGAAACGGCCACGCCGGTGCCGCCGTCACGAACCGGCGGCACCGGCGAACCGGAATCTCTGCGGGAGCCGTGCAAGCTGTACCCGCGCCGAGGTCACCTGCCGTACAGGGCCGTGCTGGCCTCCTCGGGCTGGTGCGGGCGGGCGACGATGCCGTCGATGCTGTGGGCGTTCTTCTCACGCATGTAGCTTTCGAGCTGGACCCCGGTCCTGCGCGCACCCCACTGGTCCTGCAGGTCGCGTTCCGAGACCAGGGTCATCTCCGGCACGGTGAACCCGCAGGAGTCGGCGATCCTGTTGAGGGAGACGACCACCACGGACCGGGGGATGGGGTGCTCCCCGAAGTGGCCGATCAGCCGGTCCCAGTCGGGGGAGTCGGGGAAGACGCACTCGCCCGTGCCGTAGAGGCGGAGGATCTTGGGCCGGGCGGTGAACGAGCAGACCATGAGGGTGATCCGCCCGTTCTCGCGGAGGTGGGCGATGGTCTCGGCGCCCGAGCCGATGAGGTCGAGATAGGCCACCGTGGTGTCGTCCAGCACCGCGAGGGTGTCCATGCCTCCCTTCGGCGACACATTGACGTGACCGTCGCCCGCCAGCGGAGCGGTGGCCACGAAGAACATCGGGGCCTCCGCGATGAACGCGCGCAACGTCGGGGTCAGTGAGGGATAGAGCTTGCCCATGGGATTGTTACTCCTTTCCTCGGGGCTCGGCTCCTTCGGTGCCGAGGCCTGCCGGGCCCTGGCTTCCGGAAAGGACCGGCGGCTCGGCCGGGCGGTCGGGCGCAGGCGGTGTGCCCGGTTCGCTCCGGGGGAGAGGCGTCGTACCGAGGAGCCTGTCGGGTCGCGGCGCCACCGCGCTGATGTGACGCCTGTCGGCACGTCGCTTCTCCGGCGCGGTGCGGATGGTGATGCGTTCGGCGAGCTTTCGGGCCCGGTCTCGGGCCTCGGACGCGTCCGAGCCCCGCACCAGCACCAGGCCCGCGCGGTCGTAGGACCATGCGAGGGGGGAGACGGTGTCGCCCGGCGAGACGCTGATCTGCACGTCCAGGACATCGGGGTCGGCGCGTACCGCGTCCACTCCCTCGATCTGCTGGACCACCCCGGGTTCCGCCGTCAGGAAACGGACGGCTGCTCCGCCCCGTGGATCGCCGGGTGCCACGGGGCCGGTGGTGCCCGCGTACCACCGGAAGGCGAGGGCGTCGATGTCGATTCCGTGGACCTCTTCGACCAGGTCGACGATCCGGTCCCCACCGCGCCGGTTGTGGGACTCGATGAGCCGTGGGCCCCGCGGTGTGAGCTTGACCTCGGTGTGGGCCGGCCCATCGGTGAGCCCGACGGCGTCGAGCATACGGGCGACCAGATCGTCGACACGCCTGGCCGACTCTCCCTCCAGCCCCGCCGGTTGCACATGGCCGATTTCCACCAGCGAGTCCAGCGTCTCCTTCGCGGTGTGCGCCAGGACGGTGTGGCGCCCGCCGAACGAGAACGACTCGACGCTGATCTCGGGACCTTGCAGATACTCCTCGATCAGAAAGCTGTGGAGCCCGAACCGCTCCGCCCAGGCCGCGACCTCGGGTACCTCGTCCAGCCCGTGCACGACGCGGACCCCGATGCTGCCGGACCCGAAACGGGGCTTGATCACCGCCGGTCCGTGCTCCTCCACGAAGGCGCGGATGTCGTGCTCGCCGTGTCCGGTCCCTACGGCCACGCTGTCCACGCCGCGCTCCCGGAGCCGGGTGCGGAACGCCAGCTTGTCGTGCAGCAACTCCACCACGGAGTGTCCCGTGCCCGGCAGACCCAGCGCGCTGGTGACCGCGGCAGCGGACTCCAGGCCGTCCTCGGTCATCGAGACGACTCGCGCCAGGGGGCGCAGCCGATGGACGGTGCGCAGCAGTTCGGTGACCGCGGGCGGCTCCCAGTAGGCGACGAGGTGCGCTTCCTGGACGTCCCGCAGCCCCGCGGGGTCCAGCTCCCGAGGGTGGTGGACCCAGACGACGTCGTATCCGGCGGCCCTGGCCTTGCGTATCGCCGGCCTGGTCCCTCCGATGACGGCTATGCGCGGATTCTCCGTCATGCTCGCAGCTCCCTGCCTGCCGCGGCCTCCAGCCAGCGGATCACCTCGACGTTGTCGGCGTCGGCCGGAAGGGCAGACTCCGCCTGCTGCCAGAGCTGTCTGCACACAGAGCCGAACAACGCGGGGCCACCCGCCTGCTCTTCGAGTGCGGTACCGATCCGGATGTCCTTGAGCATCAGCCGGAGGGCGAACCCGGAGTCGAAGGTGCCGGTCAGCACATGGTCCGGCAGCTTGGTCTGCGAAGCGTGGTTGCGACCGGTGGAACTGTTGATCACTTCGAGCATGGTGGCGGGTTCCAGCCCGAAAGCACCGCCGGCCAGCATGACTTCCGCGACCGCCGCCATGTTGATGGCAGAGAGCAGGTTGTTGAGGGCTTTGAGCGCGTGACCGGCGCCGGTCGGGCCCACGCGATGGACCGTGCCGAGTCTTCGGAGCACGGGCTCGGCACGGTCGAGGGCGTCGCGCCCGCCGGCGGCCATCAAGGTGAGTTCACCCCCGCGGGCGGCGGCCGGGCTCCCGGAGACGGGGGCATCCACCACGGAGACCTCCCACCGGGCTGCCAGCTCGGCCAGTTCCAGGGTGGATTCCGGGGCCGAGGAGCTTGTGTCGATGATGAGCGAGCCCGGCGCGAGGTGCGGCAGCAGCGCGTCGGCGACCTGCCGCACCGCCGCGCCGTCAGGCAGCATCGTGATCACGACCGGGGCGGCCACTCCCGCCGCTTCCGGTGCCGCGACCACACCCTCGTGCTCGGCCGCGCGGCGCGTCATCTCCGCGTCGATGTCGAACGCGGCCACCGTCAGTCCGCTGTCGGCGAGCCGTCGGCACATGCCCCCGCCCATGACTCCCAGTCCCGCGAAGCCGATACGCATTCTTCCACTCCTCATCTGCTTCGATTCTGCGGTCCGTCGCCTCGTGTCGGTTTCGGTCAGCCTCCTGACAGTCCACGTACGAGCAGTACGAGGGCCGCTCCCACCGACAGCGTGAGCACCGCACGGCGCATCCGGTCGCCCTCCAGGTGGTGGCGCAGCCGCCCGGAAGCCAGGAAGCCGAGTGCCATCGACGGGAGCAGCATCCCTCCAGCCACCAGTTGCTCGGTGGGCAGCCGGTGGGCCGCCGCGAGGGTTCCCAGGGACAGCAACGCACCGACGGCGAAGAAGACGCCCAGGGTGCCGCGCACGGTCGGCCCCGGCTCGCGGTGGTAGATCAGTGCCATGAAGGGACCGCCGATCGAGGAGGTGGTGCCGGTGATCCCCGCCACCACACCGGAGGCGACCAGCGTCGTGCGGTTGCGGGGAAGCCGAGCCGGGTCGAAGGTCAGCAGCGAGACGACGGCCAGCGTGATGCCGGCGGCCAGCAGGTCCAACACGGGGCCGGACACGAGAACGATCACGTAAGCGGCCGTGGCCGTCCCCGCGAGACGTCCCAGCAGCGCCCAGGAGACGCCGTACCAGTCGGCGTGTCCGACCTCCCGGGACACGGCGAGCAGCGCGAGCCCCAGTGCGACGAGCAGCATCGCGCCCGGCATCAGCCCTGGGGCGGCGATCTGCACCACCGGGGCGGCGACGACGGCAAGTCCGACGCCCATGGTGCCCTGCACGATCGCCCCGAGGAACACGGCCACGGCCGCGCACGTCAGTACCGTCGTGTCAGGCACGGGCGAGCGCCCCGATCCTCGTCCCGGCCCCGAGCGCCACCCGCTCCGCGGCCATCCCGGCGCAGAGGAAGACGACCGCGGCCACCACCCATCCCGCCGTACCGGAAGCGAGGAGCGCTCCGGTCACCACGAGCGGCCCGACGATGCGCTCGGTGGACAGCCCCATGTTGAACACGGAGAGGTAGCGGCCCCGCGACTCCTCGGGCGCCAGGGCGATGGACAGTTCCCAGGCCGCCGAGTTCGCCAGCACCTCACCCAGCGTCAGAGCGACCACGGCAGCGGTCAGCCACCCGATGGCGTACCAGCCGTCGGCGCCGCCCGCCGTGGCGAAGCAGAGCGCGCACACGGCCATGGCGCCCCCGGCGACGGCGAACAGCCGACTGGTGCGCCGCAGTCCGTCCGCGAGCCGGCTGACCGGGATCTGCATCAGGACGACCAGCCCCGTGTTGACCGCGAACAGGACGGAGACCATGTACCGCGGGGCGTCCGTGCGCTCCAGCACCCACAGCGGCATGGCCACCATGAGCAGCACGTCGAAGAAGCTGAGCAGGAAGTTGAGCATCGTCAGGACGAGGTAGCGCGGATACGGCAGCACCGAGCGCACCGGACGAGCGCGCTTCCCGTCGTCGGCGGCGTTCTTCGGCGAACGGGCCGGCCGGCCGCCCGCCGGAACGCGGAGGACCAGGACCGCCCCACCGACGAATGCCGCCCCTATGACCCCCAAAGTGAGCTGGTAGGCCACCAGGGTGTCGCTGACCAGCGCGACTCCGGCGGCGACCGCGCCGAGGCCCAGCCCGCAGTTGCGTACGACGTTGATCACGGCGAGGAGGGTGGTGCGTTCGAGCGGTACCGGAACGGTGGCGGCGACGAGGGCCTGCAGGACCGGCGGCCCGGAGCGGTCCGCCGCCAGCGCGAACAGGGTGACCGCCATGAACTCCCAGAAGCTGGAGACGAACCCGTAGGCGACACAGCAGACCGCGCGTGCGGCGTAGAGCGTCGCCAGTACGCGGCGTGGGCCGATGCGGTCCGCCAGCTCACCGGCGACGAGCGTGACCCCGATCGCCACGGCGCCCGCTGCGGCGAGGCCCGCACCGACCTCGCCCGCGCTCAGCCCCACCTGGCGGGTGAAGAACGCCATGGAACTGGCCATGAACAGGCCGATTCCCAGCGACTGGACCAGCGCGGCGGTGACCAGACGGCCACCGCCCGGGGCGAGACGGGGCAACCTCACCTCACTGGGCTCCGAACGAGAAGTCGACGTCGTCCTCGAGTTCCATCTCCCTGACGATGCGGCGGATGCCGGAGAAGTCGCGCACCAGCAGGTCGTTGCCCGCCTGGGCGCGGCAGTCCGCGACGATCTCGTCGGCGTGCTCGATGCCCGCGTGCTTCAGGACGTCGGGCCACACCTCGAAGTCCTGGGCGACGAAGGCGTTCAGGGCGCGGGGCAGGGCGTCGACGAACGCCCTGCGCTGCTCGGTGTTCATGTGTACGAACAGGGACTTGGCGACCTCCACCATCACCGAGGAGTGCGCCGACTCGTCCCTGGCGTGCAGACGCGGGACGAGGGCGTGCAAGGGCTGCACCGTCGTGTCCCGGGACAGCAGCTCCAGATAGGCGTTGACGCTGATCTCGGAGACCGTCGTCCACACCAGTTTGAGCAGGTCCCGCTCCCACTTCTCGGACGTCTCCGCTTCGGCCTGGAGCAGCCTGCGGTAGGTGACGGTGTGCGGGTAGCTCGGCTCGCTGACGACCTCGCGTACCTCGCGGGTGCGCTGCATGGCCACCATGTGCATATAGGTGTGCCACACCTCGTCCACGTGGGTCTGCTGCACCGCCCGCTTGAGCTGCACCCCGTCGGCACCCGGGAAGACACCGTGCATGATCATGGCGAAGGTGGGGTTGGCCACGTACTCCTCGGCCGCGATGACCCGCTCGTTGTAGACGAGCCAGGCCATGGTGAGCACCTGCTGACGCTTCTCGGGGTCTGCCGCCACGAAGTGCGGGTGCTCGGCGAAGGGCAGCAGGTGCACCGGGTAGTCGGGGAGCGTCCGGTCGTACTCCTCGGGTTCCGCTATCTGGTCGAGGTCGGTGCGGATGGTGGCCCGCCTCGGCCAGGAAGCGGCGATGCGGCGCAGTACCGACTCGTCGATGGCGTGCTCGTGCCCGGCTGTTCCGTCCTCGCTGTGCTCGCTCAGGACCGTCACAGTTCCTCCTTCGACGTTGCTGCTGCCTCTTCGACGGCCGCACCGAGAATCCCGAGACCGTGCTCGAGCACAGCGGGATCGGCGACGATCGGCGGCATGATCTTCAGGACTTCCCCGCGGGCTCCGGAGGTCTCCACCAGCAGCCCGCGACCGAACGCGGTACGGGAGACACGGTCGGCGAGACCCCGGTCGGAGAAGGCCAGGCCCCGCATCAGACCTCGTCCGCGGACTTCGCAGCCCAGTTGGTCGTGCGTACGTGCCATCCCGGCGAGCAGTTCGCCGAAGTGCGCGGCGGTGTTGCGTATCCGCCCGGTGAACGCCGGGTCCGCCCAGAACTCCAAGCAGGCAGCGGCGGAGACGAAGGCGAGGTTGTTGCCACGGAAGGTGCCGCTGTGCTCTCCCGGGCCCAACTGGTCGAGTTCGGGCTTGACCAGGACCAGCGCCATCGGGAGACCGAATCCGCTGATCGACTTGGACAGGCAGACCATGTCCGGGACGATGCCCGACTCTTCGAAACTGAAGAAGGTGCCGGTGCGCCCGCAGCCTGCCTGGATGTCGTCGACGATGAGCAGGATGCCCCGCTCGCGGGCCGCGTCGGCGAGCCGGCGCAACCACCCGGCGTCGGCCGCGGCGAGACCGCCCTCCCCTTGCACCGTCTCCACGACGATCGCCGCGGGCAGGTCGACACCGCTGCCGGGGTCGTCGAGCATCCGGGTGAGGTGGTCGACGGTGTCGACCGCCTCGCCGGAGTACCCGTCGTAGGGCATCCGGGTGACGTGACCCAGGGGCACCCCAGCGGCGCCCCGCTTGAACGCCGTGGCGGACGCCGAGAGCGCACCCAGCGACAGCCCGTGGAAGCCGCCGGTGAAGGCGATGATCTCGGTACGCCCGGTGACCCTGCGCGCCGTCTTGAAGGCGGCCTCGACGGCGTTGGTGCCGGTGGGCCCGGTGAACTGCACGCGGTAGGAGAGGGACCGGGGTTCGAGCACCACGTCGCGGAAGCGGGTCAGGAAGTCCGCCTTGGCACCGGTGTGCATGTCCAGTCCGTGCACCGGCCCGTCGGCCAGCAGATAGTCCACGACGGCACGGCGCACCTCTGGGTGGTTGTGGCCGTAGTTCAAGGCGCCCGCTCCGGACAGGAAGTCGATGTACTCCCTTCCGTCCCGGTCCCACATGCGGTGGCCGCTCGCCTTGGTGAAGACGGCGGGGAATCGACGGCAGTAGGTTCTGACGGCGGACTCGAGCTCGTCGAAGACGTTCTCGGCCGACTCGGTCACGGTCATGAGCGGCTCCAGGGGTCCGTGTCGGCGATCCGCGTGGTGTCGCGGTGCCCGAGGGTGGTGCGGGGGGAGAGCGGGAACCAGCCGGCGAGGGTGAGCCGGATCAGCTCGCGCATCCTGTCGGCGATGAGCTCGGGCCCGTAGGCGGTGGCCACGTCGGCGGCGTCGATGACCGCGGTCGGCGGGAAGTACCGCGACGCGCGCGCAGGACGCACCACCGCGTCCCAGAGGTTGAGGCTCTGACCGCCCCACCGGGCCCGTCCGCTGAACACGGAGTAGATGGGCAGGCCCTTCCCGTCCGGTCGGCTGAGCGCCTGGTTGACCGGTTCGCTGACCATCTCGACGATCAGGCCGCAGGCCCCCGCGTCCCGGGCCCGGCGGGCCCAGGCGAACAGCTCGAAGGCTGTTTCGAGGTCGTCGCCGTGTCGTCCGAGTGTGCTGCGCTGCGGCGTGTACCCGAGGTGCACCAGGGTCGGGGTTCCGGTGGCCGCCACGGCCTCTGCACAGCGCAGGTCGTCCTCGCAGGACACCTCAATCTTCACGGCATCGGCCCCGGCCGCGGTGAAGCGGTCGGCTGCGGCGAGGGCCCGGTGGGCGTTCCGGGTGGTGCCGTCGGGCAGGTCCGAGAGCAGAAAGGGACGGCGGTCTTCGGGGAACTCCTTGTCCATGGCGCCACGGACCTCACCGACGAGGCCGACCAGGGTGGCCAGGGCCCACTCCTCCTCGGCCGGTCCGGTCATGGCGGTGCCGGGCCGGCCGAGATGCGTCATGAAGTAGGAATCGCCGACCATGACGCACTCGACAGGGCTGTCGGCCAGGTCGGGAGTGCACAGCGCCCGGGCCAGGCCCTCGACCTCGTAGTCGCGGTAGACGTTGATCTTCAGCCCGAGTTGAGCCGGGGAAGAGTAGCGTCGTAGATAGGGAGCAAGCGTTCCGCCGGTGAGTAAGGTGGCAGAGTCAGCGCTCACTGATGGCCTCCTTGTAGACCTTGTTGATGCGTTGGACGGCGTCCCGGACGGCCTCCGGGGGCGCGGCCGTGAAGCAGATCCGGGCCCGGTCGCGGCAGTGCTCGCCGAACACCCGGCCCGGCGCGAGGCCGACACCGTTCTCGGCACAGCTGCGGACGAACCGTTCGCCGTCACCGAGCGCGCTCAGGTCGAGGAAGGTGTAGAGGGTCCCGGAGACGGCGGTGTGGGGAATGTCGAGGTATTCGTCCGCCAGACGCCATGCGTCGTACGCACGCGCACGTCGGTCGGCGAGTTCGCTCTCCGGCGTGGCGAGCGCCTCGTAGGCGGCGAACTGGGACGGTGTCGGCACGGAGTACAGCGTGTGCAGCGACCACTTGGTAAGAACCTCCTCGCAGCCCGGTGGCGAGACGAGGTGGCCGACCCGGGCGCCCGGCATCGCATAGGTCTTGCTGCAGGTGTGCACGGAGAAGGTGCGTTCGGCCGCACGGCCGACGGCGGCGGAGTCGAGGAAACCGTCCTGCGAGAAGTCGTAGTTCTCGTAGGCGTTGTCCGCGATCAGCCACAGGTCGTGCCGTTCGGCCAGTTCCGTGAGCCCGGCGAGCGCTTGCTCGTCGAGGCGGAAGCCGGTGGGGTTGTTCGGGTTGTTGAAGTAGATGGCCCGTGTCCGGTCGGTCACCGCCTGCTCGACGGCGCCGAGGAAGTCGAAGTCGGGGTCTGCGCACAGCTCCAGGAAGACGGGGACCTCGCGGGGCACCCCGCCTGCCGCCCGGACCAGGCCGGTGGCGAAGAGCCACTGCGGAGAGAGGATCACCACCTCGTCGCCAGGGGCGAGTACGGCGCGCAGCACCACCCCGATGGCGTGTGTCGCCCCGCCCGTGACGAGCACCTGGTCGACGTCCACGGTGGCGCCTCGCCGGGCGGAGGCCGCCGCGGCGAAGGCCTCGCGGAGCGCCGGGACGCCTGCGGGCGGGGCGTGTTCGTGCGCGGAGATACCGAAGTCGGCACGCTCCCACACCCGGGGCCGGGCGCACGGCTCGAAGACCGTCTTGCCCTGGTGGAGGCCGACGGGGAGCGCGTGTGCGTGGTCGCGCAGCAACTGCTGGACGGCGACGAGGGGAGACGGGGCGATGTCGGACAGTGGGCTGGCCAATGACGGCATGACGGACGGCTCCTCGTTCGCTGACGGTCCGGTGATCTGTCGGTAAGAGGGCAGCGAGCACAAGACGTCCATGCGCAGACGGACGTCTGAGGTCAGAAAGTGCTTGCGCGACCGGCGCACCGGCCGCACGCCGGTTCAGGTGGGCGCACAACGCGGACCGACCACGCCTCCCGGCCGGTCCGAGGCCCCTTGCCCTCGTCGCAGTCCGGGCAGGACGCCTTGTGACAGGATTTCGTCACGGATCTGACGCGCCGATACGACTGTCCCGGCGCGTACCTGTGCTCCACTGCGAGGTGCGGTCGCCCGCACGTCGTCCCCCGCGTCTTCCCCCCGAATACTTCGCCCCCTCGTCGCATCTGCGGCGGTGTCACTCGGACAGTACGACGGTGCGAAGAGGCGGGGCACCGTTGTGCCCGGACTGCGGCTTTTTCTCGGTAACGTCGTTTAGCCAATTCTGCCGAGCGACGCCTACCGGGTGGGGCCGCGCCCCACCAGGGACGGCTGGTCGAGGTCGCCTCACGGGCCCGGCCGGTGCGGCCCGCGGCCGCTCACTCGTAAAGGTGTACCGGGCGTCCGCTCTCGCCGTACTTGAGAACGAGTTTGAGCCGCCCGGAGCTCTCCAGATGCTTGAGGTACCGCTGCGCGGTCGAGCGGCTGATCCCGGTGCGCTCCGCCACGTCGTGTGCGGACAGCGGCCGACGCGAGCGGGCGATCACCTGGTGGACGAGTTGGACCGTCGGCATGGCATAGCCCTTTCCCGACGGCGCGTTCGCGGTCGAGGAACGCAGCGCCTGGAAGACGCCGTCCACGCTCGCCTGCCCCTCCAGGACGTCCTGAGCGAGCGTCTTCTGCAGCCTCGCGTACGCGTCGAGTTTGGTGCGCAGCGTCTGGTAGGTGAAGGGCTTCACCACATAGTGCAGCGCCCCGCACCGTACCGCCGAGCGCACGGTCTCCACGTCCTGGGCGGCGGTAACCATGATCACGTCGACCGCGTACTCGGGACGCTGCAACTCGCGGGCCAGCTCCACTCCGGTCCTGTCCGGCAGATAGTGATCGAGCAGTACGAGGTCGATCCCGCCGCGGTCCACGGCCGCGAGCGCTTCCGCGCAGCTGCCCGCCTGGCCGACGACGCGGAATCCGGGGGTCTTCGCCACATAGGCCGAGTTGATCTCGGCGACATGGAAGTCGTCGTCCACGACGAGCACCCGGGTCACTGGGAGCCTCCCGGTGCCGGTGTGCCGGTCGGTCGCGGCAGCCGTACGGAGAAGACCGCGCCGCCGCCCGCCCGGTCACGCACCCGGACCCTGCCGCGGTAGCTGTCGGCTATGTGCTGCACCTGCGCGAGTCCGATGCCGCGGGCGTGCCCGTCGGATGACTGCTTGGAAGACCATCCTTCGGAGAAGATCCTTTTGCGCAGCCTCATGGGAACCCCGGGTCCGTTGTCGGACACCCACAGCGCAACGGCGTCGCCGTCGGACCGCAGGCCGGCTTCGACCCGCGGACTGCGGCAGGTCTGACCCCGCACCGCTTCAAGGGCGTTGTCGATGAGGTTGCCCATGACGATGACGAGGTCGCGCGGGTGGGCGACCGGCCGTCGCAGCCAGGCGTCGGCCGAGATCTGCAGAGCCGCGCCCCATTGCGCGGCGACGAGTCCTTTGCCGATCAGAAGCGCACGGACCAGCGGCTCGTGTATGCGTTCCACGACCGGGGCGAAGGGAGCCGGCCGCTCGTGCTCCAGCGCGGTCACGAAGTGCCCCGCTCTGTCGTACATATCGAGTTCCAGCAGGCCTAACAGGGTGTGCAGGCCGTTTGTGAAGTCGTGCCCCTGGCTTTTCAGGAGCTTGGGAAGGACCGGGGTGGCGTCCATCGAGTGCACTCTCATCCGTTGGTCACGTCAGATGCGGAATTTGTTCTTCCGACTTTCCCGTGCGAGCGAGCGACAGATGCCTTCACATCTGTGGGTAAGCGTACTGTAAGCAGAATGAGTAGAAGGGGAATTTGAGGACGAAGCAGCACTGTGCGCAGAATGCCGCTTCCCGTCGACGGATGAACTAGCCTCGGCCGCGTCCGGATCACGAACCGTCCCGTGTCACCCCGTGCGGTGGCCGGAGGGAGAATGCAGTGCGGGCCTCCTCCGAGCGCGGAGCCGTGGTACTCGTGGACAGCGACTACGCCGACACTCCGTACGACAAGTGGGCCGCCGACGCCGGCATCGGGCTGGAACTCCTCGTCTCCGGCAGCCGTTTCCCGCAGTACCGACACGTGCCCGGAGCCCGCTGCTTCCCCGACTACCGCACCGGTGGCGCCCTCGAGCAGGCGGTCCTGGAGACACTGACCACAACACCCGCCCAGAGCCTCGTGGCGCGGGCGGAGAGCGATCTGCTGCGCGCGGCGCGTCTGCGCGAAGTGCTCGGCGTCCCGGGGCAGAACTGGGACAGCGCCCTGGCCTTCCGGGACAAGGTCCTGATGAAGACCCTGGTCGCCGAGGCGGGCCTCGCCGTGCCCGACTTCGCGCCGATCCGGGTCCTCGTGGACCTCCTGGCCTTCCTCCGGCAGCACGGCTATCCGGTCGTCGTCAAACCCGCTTACGGGTCCGGCTCCACCGGTACGCACGTCCTGCGGGGGCCGGAGGATCTGGCCCGGCTGCTGAACGGGCCACTGCCCGAGCACGCCCAGGTCGAACGGTTCGTCACCGGAACGATGTACGTGGTCGACGGCCTGGTCACCGAGGGCGAACCGGTCACCTCGTTCGTCTCCCGCTATCTGAACGACTGCCTGTCCTACCGATCCGGCACACCACTGGGCTCCACCCAACTGACCAGCGACGATCCGCTGGTGCCGCGACTGGTCGACTTCGCCCACCGTGTACTGGAGGCGCTGCCGACCCCCCGGTGCACCAGTTTCCACCTCGAGGTCTTCCACACGCCCGAGGACGAGCTGGTCCTGTGCGAAGTCGCCAGCCGCACGGGCGGCGCCCTGACCGCGGCCGCGATACGGGCGGCGTCAGGCATCGACCTCGACCGCGAGTGGTTCCTCGCCCAAGCGGTGCCGCGACACCCGGCGCCACGCGGAGCAACCGGCGTGGAACCCGGCCGGGCCGCGGGCTGGGTGGTCTTCTACCCCCGGTCCGGGCAGCTCGAGGCGCTGCCGCAGGACCCGCCACCGTTCGTGGCCGAGGAACGCCATCGCGGTACCGTGGGCGCCACCTACCAGGGCGGCGCCAAGTCCGGGGTGTACCTCAGCGGTTATGTCGTGACCGGCGGCGACGCGGCCCAGGTGGAGCAGCGGGTCGACGAACTCGTGCAGTGGTACGCGGCGGAGAGCCGGTGGCGCGACTGACCGGCCACCGGCCGCCCCCAACGAGGAGCGGAATGCGGTACATCATTGTCGGAGCCGGGGCGGTCGGCGGAGCGATCGGCGGCCGGCTCCACGAGGCCGGCCACGACGTGGTCCTCGTGGCGCGCGGAGCCCACTACGAGGCCCTGCGCACCGACGGACTGCGGCTGACGACCTCCACCGGCACGCTGGCCCTGCCCGTTCCGGTCGTCGACAGCCCGCAGGCCGTGACGCTGCGCCGTGGCGACGTCCTCGTGCTGGCCGTGAAGGCCCAGCACACCGAGGCGGCGCTGCGCGAGTGGGCGGCGCGACCGGTCACCGGTGAGCGGCACGGTGCGACGGCGGGTGAGACGATTCCGCTGGTCTGCGCTCAGAACGGCGTCGAGAACGAGCGGCTTGCGCTGCGCCGCTTCGGCCGGGTGTACGGCATGTGCGTCGTACTGCCCGCCGCGCACCTGAGCGCGGGGGCGGTCGTCGCCCGCTGCGCACCGTACACCGGCGCCCTGGTCCTGGGCCGTTACCCGGCAGGCATCGACGCGACCGCTCGCGGTATCGCCGCCGACCTGGAAAGCGCCCACATGCTCGCACCCCTCGCTCCCGAGGTGATGCGCTGGAAGTACGCCAAGCTCCTCGCCAACCTGGCGCAGACGGTCGAGGCCCTGTGCGGAAGCGCCGTGGAAGGCGCGGCGGCGCAGGTCACCGAATGGGCCCGGACCGAGGGCACGGCAGTGCTCAAGGCGGCGGGGCTGGACCGGGCGAGCCCGGCCGAGATGGCCGAACTGCGCAACGGCAAAGTCGAAGCGCCCGCGCAGACGGACGGGCAGCAGGCCCTCGGCTCCTCCTGGCAGAGCCTTGCCCGGAAGGCGGGTTCGATCGAAGCGGATCACATCAACGGCGAGATCGTGCTGCTCGGCCGGATGTACGGAGTACCGACCCCGGTGAACGAGACGCTGACCCGGCTGGCGAACACCGCCGTACTCGAAGGAAGGGCACCCGGGGAGCTGGACGCCGACAGACTGCGGGAGCTGGTGGCCGCCGCCCGCTGACCGTCGCGCACCGCAGCACCGCTCCGCCTCGGGCCCGGTACGGCCCCTCCCGCGCGGACAACCGGCGTGTCGGCGCCCGAGGGCAAGGGGCATACCGCTGCCGGGGCGCATCAGGGAGACTTGGGGCGGTACGCAGACCGTGAGGAGTTCCCCCACCGATGGCCAGCCCCCGCCCGGGTTCCGCACCGCGTCAGCCGACGATCGCCGATGTCGCGCGGGCCGCTTCCGTCTCCCGTACAACGGTCTCGCACGCGCTCAACGGACTGGGCAAGGTCGACCCGCGCACGCGCGAGCGGGTCAAACGGGTGGCCGAGGAACTGGGCTACCGCCCCAATCTGCGGGCCCAGCGGCTGCGCCGCGGCGAGGCCAAGGCGATCGCCCTGCTGTCCTCGATGCCGCTCGCGGTGGCCGGGGGGCCCTCCCGGCTCGGGTTCTACATGGAGGTGGCCGCCGCCGCCGCGGAACACGCACTGGCGCACGGATTCGCGTTGGTGCTGCTCCCGCCGGGGGAGACGGGTGCGGGGCTGCGGACCGTCGACGTCGACGGGGCGATCGTCGTGGAGCCGGGGGAGGACGATCCGCTCGTCGCCGAGTTGACCGGGCGAGGGCTGCCGTGCGTGGCGCTGGGCCGGCCGGTGCCGGACACCGGCCGGGTGCCGTACGTCGACCTCAACGGCGAGGCGGTCGCCGAACTGCTGCTGGACCATCTGTTCCGGCAAGGGGCCCAGCGCCCCGCCCTGGTCACGGCAGCCGGTACCCGGTCCCCGGCAGTGGACGCCCGGGCGGCCTACGAGCGGGCCGCGGAACGGTACGGATGGCCGCCCGTGACGGCCGTGGCCGAGGAGGCCGGTGGTGAGTCGGCCGGCTATGAGGCGTGCGCCGCGCTGCTGCGCGAACATCCGGACACGGACGCTCTGTGCGTGCTGGTCGACGCCTTCGCGGTGGGCGCGGTGCGAGCGGTGCGCGACAGCGGGCGCGGACTCCCGGACGACGTCATGGTCGTGACCCGGTACGACGGCCTGCGCGCCAGGACCTGCACGCCCCCGCTGACCGCTGTCGACCTGCACCTGGAGCAGGCCGCGTCCGACGCGGTCGAGCTGCTGCTGCAGCGGCTGCACGGCGAGCCACCAGGTGCCCCACGGCGAGCTCCGGGCCCCCGGCTGGTCACACGTGCGTCTTCCCGCCGGGAGCCCGCCGTCGCCGACGAGCGCTGAGCCCTCATATCCCGAGCATCAGCACCAATCCCGACACCAGCGCGAAGACCAGCACCGCCAGCCGCAGGCGGCGCGCGTCGAGCCGCTGGTGCACCAACCTGCTCAACGCCGCCCCGGCCGCGAGCGCGGGCAGAACCCACAGCACCGTGCCGAGGTGGTCCGCGTGCCCGCGCCCGGTCGCGAACAGCAGCACGAGGGAGGCGATCTCGCCGACCAGGAAACAGACGGCCACCGTCGAGCGCAGTTCGGACGGCGGCCGGTGCTGGTAGACCAGCGCGAGCGGCGGGCCGCCCACCCCCGTGGCGGTTTCGGTGATCCCGGTGACCAGCCCGGCGCCCACGAAGGCGCCCCGGCCCGGAGCGAACTCCGGTGCCGCCAGACTGACCAGCGCCGCGAGCACGGTCGCGCCCCCGACGAACAGGCCCAGGTCCCGTTCCGGGATCACCGCGAGGAGCAGCAGCCCCGCGGGGGTGGCCGCCAATCGTGCGCCCGTGATCCAGCCCGCACCGCGCAGATCGAGGCTGGAGCGCTCCCGCCAGGCGACGTACAGATTGAGCGGAATCATCGACGCCAGCAGGAAGACCGGCAGCAGCCCGGGGTCCACCAGGCCCGCCACCGGCGCGACGATGAGTGCGTAGCCGAGGCCGCTGGCACCCTGGACGAAGGCGGCAGCGGCCACCGTCACCGCCAGCAGGATGAGGAGTTCGCCGCTCATCGGGCGGCTGCCGTGGAGGTCCGGTGGGCGCGCACCACCGGTGCCCGCCGCACCACCTCACGCGCCAGTTCCGCAGCGCGCGCCACCAGGCTCCTTCCGTCCCAGTGCGGAGGCCAGCCGTGCCACAGACGCAGGCACCCGGCGGTGAAGACCGCCGTGATCTGATCGCGGTTGCCGCGCCGTACCAGCTCCCAGGGCAGATCGTGCGAGGGGCACATCTCCGGGCCCGTGAGGTCGACGAGCAGGAAGTCGGCTGCGGCACCCGCCGCCACCACGCCCGTACGCACGCCGTGGCCCCCCGTCATGCCACCCAGCCCGACCGCGTCGGCGCCCAGCCGGGTGCCGTGGTCCAGCCACGTCCAGCCACCGCCGCAGGAGGAGTCGCCGCCTGCCAGCCCGTAGGTGAGGCGCTGGGCGGTCTCGGCGGCGTCCAGCAGCCGGAAGGCGTCACCGCGGGTGCCGTCGCTCCCCAGGCCGAACCGGATCCCTTGCTCGGCCATGGCGAGGGCGGGTGCGACGGCGTTGCCCTTCCAGGCGCTGGCCACGGGGTTGTAGCTGACGGCGGTGCCGGTGTCGCGCAGCAGGGTGAGTTCGCCGGGGGTGACCAGCGTGGCGTGCGCGGCGAGCAGTTGCGGCCCGAGCACGCCCAGCCGGTGCAAGTGCTCCAGGGGGCGCAAGCCGTGCTGCAGCAGGGAGCGTTCGACAGCGGCGAGGTGCTCGTTGACGTGTATCTGCAGGACCGTCCCCGCTTCGGCGGCCAGTCGGGATGTGGCCTTCAGGGTCCGCTCGGTGGCCGCTTCGGGGAGGGAGACGGCCAGTGAGGGGTGCACCAGGGGATCGGTCTCGTAGCGGGCGAGATGCTTCTCGGCCAGCGCCGAGATCTCCTGTGTGCTTCCGGGTCCGCCGGGGTCCCGGCTCCGGTCGGAGTCGTTGCAGATCTGCCCCAGGACGCAGCGCAGTCCCGCGTCGCGTGCCGCGCTCGCCACGGCTTCCACGTCGACCGGGGCGCGCGTTCCGGCTTCGGCCACGGTGGTGAAACCGCCGCGCAGCGCCTCCAGCGAGGCGAGCTTCGCCGCCACGTATGCCGACTCCTCGTCCAGCGCGCCCTCCAGCGGTGCCCACACGCGGCGGAATATCTCCGACGGTTCGCCGAAGGCCAGTGCGGCGCCGAAGCTCTGGGTGAGGTGGTGGTGGGCGTCGACGAAGCCGGGCATCAGCACGATGCCCGGCAATCGCTCAGGTGCCAGGTGTGGGAAGTCGCGGGACAGGCGGGCGGCCGGTCCGACGGCGGTGAACTCGGTGCCGTCCACGACGACCGCGTGACCGTCGGCGGGCCCGTCGGGAAGCAGCACGGTGTCGGGGACCAGGAGCAGGGGCGAACCGTCGCTGCGTGCGAGGGCACCGGGTTCGGAAGTCCGCAGGGGGGTCATGGCGTCCTTTTTCGTGAAGGGGTGGCAGGTGTGAGGAGTCAACGGGCGGTTTCCCGGTCGGTCCCCGAGGGGCCGGCCGGCGTGGCCCCTGCAGTGGTCCCCACTGCCGCGGCCCCGACGGCCGTGGTGGTACGGGGACGCCAGGGTGCTCGGTGGAAGAGCGCGTGCAGCAGGGCTGCGCTGAAGGCGCCGACCGCGACGCCGCTCTCCAGCAGGATCCGCAGATTCGGGGACAGTTGACCGTATACGCCGGGCACCAGGATGGGGAGCAGTCCGAGTGCCAGCGCGACGGCCACGATGAAGGTGTTGGTGTGGTCGTCCAGGCCGCTGCGTCCGAGCATCTGGATGCCGAGCACCGTGATCACCCCGAAGACGACCAGCGCGGTGCCGCCTACCACTGGGGCGGGAACGGCGTTGACGAGCCAGGCCACCGGCGCGAGGAAGCCTACGGTGATCAGGACGAGGCCTGCGGCGACCGTGACGAAGCGGCTGCGGACGCCGGTGATCCGGACGATGCCGATGTTCTCCCCGCTGGTGACCATCAGCGGGAGCCCGAAGAAGCCGCCCGCCAAGGAGACGAGTGCGTCGCCCCGGATGGTCTTCGGTGCGTCGCGACGGGCGTCCGGCTCCTTACCGACGGCCGCGCTGTTGATCACCGTCTGTCCGGTGGCCTCGGCCATCGAGGCGAGGCTGTAGACCAGCAGCGGCAAGGAGGCGAGCAGCGCGAACTGCGGGGTGCCGAACGGCATCAGCTGGGGTGCGTGCAGCAACGCACCGCCGCCGGTGGCCTCCAGCTCGACCCGGCCCAGCAGTGCGGCCACTGTGGTACCGGCCAACAGCCCGAGCAGCACCGACAGCTGACGCAGCGTGCCCCGCAGCATCCCGTAGGCCAGCGCGGTGCAGCCGACCGTGGCCAGGCCGAGCAGCAAGGCGCGCGGCTCGGCGAACCCGCTGCTGCCCGGACGCCCGGTTACCAGCAGCGCGCCGACCTTCACCAGATTCACGCCGACGATGACGATCATCGTGCCGATGACCAACGTGGGGAAGAACCTCAGCAGTCGGGAGAAGACCGGCAGCACCACGAAACAGAAGACGGCCGTGATGACGACTGCGCCGGTTGCGGTGCGTACTCCGTGCTGCTCGGCGATGGAGAGGAAGAGGATCAGGGGAGCGCCACCGGGCAGCATCACGAAGGGCAGCCGCGCCCCGATGCCCCACGGCCCCAGCGACTGGAGCAGCGAGCCGAGTCCGGAGAGCACGAACGCGGCGGACAGGAGGTTGGCGGTCAGCGCCGGGGTCAGGTGGAGGGTCGAACTGACCAGGAAGATGCTGGAGATCGGAGTGGCGGCCATGACCAGCACGTGCTGGATGCCGAACAGCAGCATCCGGTGCAGCGGCCGGTAGTCGTCGACGGGGTGCACCTGCGGACCGTCGGGGCGAGGCGTGGTGCGGGGGTCCGGGCCTCGACGAAGAGCATTGCGTAGCGACACGATGAGGGCTCCCTCTCGGGTGCGGTTCGCTCGGTGTTGGCCTGCACAATCGGGCCCGGACGGTGGCCAAATCGATTTGGCCGTCAGTATGGGAGGCCGTTCATGCCGAGTCAACACATCGCGCGCGGCCGCGACCGGCGTACTGCGTACGCGAGGAGACTCCGTCAAGGGGGGTCAGCGGCGACCGGCCGCACCGCAGCAGTGCACGCCGCCACCACCACAACGGCGGCGCCCCTCCTGCCGGTGTCGCACGGCGGAGTGCCGGATGACCGCTCAGCTCGGAATCGTGGTGGGCCGCCCTCCCGGTCTCCGCGTCAGCAGCCCGAGGACCGGATTGCGGATCGAGCAGGCTGGGCGGCTGCTCGCCGACACGGAGCTCACTGTCGCGCAGATCGCCGAACGCTGCGGATTCTCCAGTCCCGGGAGCCTGTCGTCGGCGTTCCTGGCGCACATGGGCGTTCGACCGTCGGTGTACCGCAAGAATGCGTAGACGGGTGCGCAATCGTGCGCATCCCCCACCGGCGCTCCCCGCCCTAGCGTGAGGGAATGCCGTACAACTACGCCGTCACCGCACATTCCCAGGCGAACCCCGGGACTGTCTTCACCGCGCTCGTCCGCGCGGCCACCTGGCCGTCGTGGTCGCCGATCGACGCCGTCGAGATCGAGGACGGCAGTGACCCCGGGGAGCGGCAGGGCGTCGGCGACACCCGGATCTTCCGTACCGGCCGGGCAGTCTCCCGGGAACGCATCGTCGAGCTGGTCCCCGACCAGCGCTTCGGCTACGAGAACGTGAGCGGCCCGTTCCGCTCCTACCGGGGCACCGTGGAACTCGCCGAGGCGCCGCAGGGCGGTACCGACATCACCTGGTCGGCCGGCTTCGAGCCCAAGCTGCCCCTTTCGGGACCGCTGTGGCGGTGGTACCTCACCCGCTTCATGCGGCGGATGGCCGACGGCCTGGCAACCTACGCCGGCGAGACGGCTGACCGGGGCCCGGCCGGGTGAGCGCCCGCCGGGGCAGCCGGCCTGCTGCCCCGTTCGTCCGCGAAGTGCTCACGCAGGTGCGACGGCAGCCGAGAGGGCGATCCGCCCGGCTCCGCGTCGGGCATTCGACTTCGAAGCTCGGTCCGCGATGCAGTGCTTCGGCGCAGCGGGCTTCGGCGCAGCGGAACGTGGCCTGGGGGCTTCGACCTCACGGCTGCGCCTGCTTCGGCAAGGTGAGGATCTCGGCTCCGCCGTCGGTGATGGCGATCGTGTGCTCACTGTGCGCCGTCCGGCAGCCTGTCGCACTTCGTAGCGTCCACCCGTCGGCGTCGGTGACGAGTTCAGCGGTGTCCGCCATGATCCACGGCTCCAGTGCCAGCAGCAGTCCAGGGCGCAGTTTGTATCCCCTGCCGGGCCGTCCGGTGTTCGGAACGTGCGGGTCCTGGTGCATCGTCGATCCGATGCCATGGCCTCCGAACTGGGTGTTGATCGGATATCCCGCCTCGCTGAGGACCGTGCCGACGGCGTGGGAGATGTCACCTATGCGAGCCCCGGGCCCGGCAGCGGCGATCCCCGCGGCCAGCGCGCGCTCGGTCGTGCTGATCAGTGCGACGCTCTCCGAGGGCGCTGCCTTGCCCACGATGAAGCTGATGGCGGCGTCCGCGGCGACTCCGCGTAGGGAGACGGCGAGGTCGAGTGTCAGCAGATCGCCGTCGGCGAGCTTGTAGTCGTAGGGCCGTCCGTGGAGCACGGCGTCGTTGACGGCCGTGCAGATGTAGTGGCCGAACGGGCCGCGTCCGAAGGACGGTTCGTAGTCGACGTAACAGGACAGCGCTCCGGCATCGACGATCATGCTCTTCGCCCACCGGTCGATGTCCAGCAGATTCGTGCCGACCGTGCTGCGGCTCTTCAGCGTCTGCAGGATGTCGGCGACCAGGGCGCCCGTGTCTCTGGCCCGGGTCAACAGGGTGGGATTCAGGATCTCGATCATGCGGCGCCCTTCAGATGCAACCAATAACTATACCGGCCATACTATACCGGTATTAGTATGGGAGTCATGGTCAGGTTGCCGCTCACTCCCGCAGAGGTCGAACGCGGACAGCGCCTCGGCGCCCTCCTGCGTCGGGCCAGGGGAGAGCGCTCGATGCTCGATGTCGCGCTCGACGCACGTGTTTCACCGGAGACCCTCCGGAAGATCGAGTCGGGCCGCGTGGCCACCCCTGCCTTCCCGACCATCGCGGCGATCGCCGATGTCCTCGGCCTCTCCCTCGATGCGGTGTGGGCCGAGATCAGCCGGCCCGAACCCGGCGCTGGACCGGCCGACGTCGGCCACCACGCCCCCGGGCAGTTGACCGCGTAAAGCTGCGTCCCGCAGCTGCGCGTGCGTCGCAGACGTAGCAGACTTCGACAAGCGGGAAGGCGTGGGCGGCGCGGCTCTCAACCGATGTCCCCGGTCGGTCCGACCACGGTCGTGCGACGGGTCGTTGCCCACAGGAGCAGGGCGGCGAGGCTGAACGCCGCGCCGAGGGCCGTCACCATCGGCCAGCCCGCCACCGCATAGGCGAGGGAGGAGCCGAGGGCGCCGAGGCCGCTGCCCGCCGAGTAGAAGACCATGTAGCCGCCGATGATCCTGCTGCCCGCGTCGGGTCGGACGGCGTGGATCATGGTCTGGTTGGTGACGTGGACCGCTTGTACGGCGAAGTCCAGCAGGACCGCACCGCCCGCCAGCGCCCACAACGACTGCCCCGTCAGGCCGATCGGAAGCCATGACAGCGTCAGCAGGGCGAGACCGGCGCCGGTCGTGCGCTGGGCGAACCCCTGGTCGTTCCAGCGTCCGGCCACTCCCGCGGCGGCGGCCCCGGCTGCTCCGGCGAGCCCGAACGCGCCGATCGCCGTATGCGACAGCGACCACGGCGGACCGCTCAACGGCTGCGCCACGGTGCTCCACAGCGTGCTGAAGGCCGCGAACACCAGGAGAGCGAGCGCGCCGCGGATCCGCAGCAGCGGATGCCGGACGAACAGGGTGACGGTCGAGGCCACCAGCCGTCCGTAGGACATCTTTCCGGCCCCGTCGGACGGCGGCATGGCCGGCCGCAGGGTCGACGGCAGAGCACGGCGCAGCAGCACGGCGAGTACGGCGGTGACGCCGGCGGACACCAGGTACACCGCCCGCCAGCCGGCGAGGTCGGCAAGGGCACCGGCGGCGGCGCGGGCCAGCAGGATGCCGGTGACGATGCCGCCGGTGACGGTTCCCACGGCGCGGCCGCGCCGGGCGGGCGGGGTGAGGGCGGCCGCGGCCGCGACCATCGTCTGGGCGACGACGGCGAGCAGCCCGACCGCGGCGAGCGCACCGAGCAGCGCCGCAGCGCCCGGCGCCAGCCCGGCGCCCAGCAGGGCGAGCGCCAGCAGCCCGAGCTGTGCGGTGATCAGCCGTCGTCGGTCGAGCAGGTCACCGAGCGGCACGAGCAGCAACAGGCCTGCCGCGTAGCCGAGTTGGGTGACGGTGACAATCGTGCCGAGCAGCGCGGGGCCGAGCGCGAACCGCTCGCCGAGGGTCACCAGGAGGGGTTGGGCGAAGTAGACCGTGGCGACGGAGCTGCCGCAGGCCAGCGCGAGGAGCGGCACGAGCCGGGCGGGTGGCGACAGGTCCGGCACCGCCGTCGGCACCGGCGTCGCGCGGCCATCGGGCCCGCTCGCCTCGCCGGCCCTGCCCGAGCACTCGATCGCCATGGGTACGCCTCCCATTCGGTTGCATCTTGCTACCGGCGTGACCGTAGTCGTACGAGGTAGCATGTTGCAACCAGCATGGGGAGAGCCGGAGAGCCGAAGACCCCGTGGAGTCCTGGGGAAGGAGCCGAATGGTCGCCCGCATCCGTTTCGACGACGACCCCTGTCCCGTCGCCAGGTCCGTGAACGCCATCGGAGACAGATGGTCGCTGCTGATCGTGCGGGACGCCTTCGACGGCAGCCGCCGCTTCAGCGAGTTCCAGCGAAGCCTGGGCATCGCCAAGAACATTCTGGCCGCCCGGCTGCGGACGCTGGAGGAGGCCGGAGTGCTGCGCGGTGCGCCTGCGCCCGAGGGCGCGTCCCACCGCGAGTACGTCCTCACGGACAGCGGCCGAGCCCTGTTTCCGGTGATCGTCGCCCTGCGCCAGTGGGGCGAGGACCAGTGCTTCGCCCCCGGCGAGCCCCACTCCCGCCTGCTCGACCGCCGTACCGGCCGACCGCTGCGCCGCCTCGAGGTCCAGGCGGCGGACGGACAGCCGGTGGCGCCCCCGGACACCGCGGTGGAGAAGGTGGAGGACGCGGAGGAGACCGGGAAGGCCGGGAAGACCGGAAAGCCCGAGAGGCAGTCGAGGCAGCGCAAGCGGTGACGGGACCCACCGGTCGGCCCGGTCACCGTCAACTGCGACGTCCTCGAGATCACCGACCGTGACCAGCAGGTCGTGATCTACACAGCGGTCCCGGGCTCGCCCTCCGAAGAGGCGCTACGGCTGCTTTCAGTCATCGGCACCCAGCGCGTGAACGTCACCCACTGAGCCACACCGGCCGTGCTTCGGCGAGCTCGCCGGACAGCTCGCGCCCGGGTTTGCCCGGTGCGACCCGCGGCGCTCGGCCTGGCGAGCCGCACGGGTGGAACCGGTACCGGACCGGGAACGGCTCGAAGGGACCGCGCCTGTACGACCGGTGTGGACCGCCACAGCCTCACCGCCGCCACCACCTGCTCGTCCGCGGCTCGACCAGTACGGACGGACTGCTCTCACTCATGAAACGACTGTGCGAACAGGCTGCGGGTCCGCCGGCCGACGGCCGTAGTCGGATTCGTCACGCGCGGAGCGCCTGCGACAGCGCGTCAAGGGTCACGCCCACGACAGCCAGGAACTGCGCCGGGCTCGCCCCGGCCCTGCTCATGACGGCGAGCGACTGGTTCACGGCCGCCGCATGTACGGCGAAGGCCTCGGCGCCCTGGTCGGTCAGTCGGCCGGCCTTCAGCGCGCAGGCGCCGGCGCTGGGAGCCGAGCGCCTGCTGGGCGTGCGCTGCGACGCTCGGACTCAGCGCTGGAATCGCCGTGGCTGACTGGGCAATCAGGCATCCATCAGGTAGTTCGGGGTCGGCGATGCGCCTCCAGGGTGACTTCGAAGAACGCACGAACAGCGGCAAGGCCGGTCCAGCAACCAGCACTCCGCACGTCTCCGAAAGCAACCCCGTCCGCGACCTGCCCCCTGCAGTATCCGGCCGTGCCGTCGACCTCGCCGGGCCACAGCGGCCCGACATCCTCGGCGTTCAGGGCGAAGCGGAACCAGCTTCGCTCGACGGACGCCGCGTGGCGTACCAGGCCCAAGAGGGTGAGCTGTGAGGTCGGGATCGCCCTCCGTCTCAGCTGTGCGCCGGTCAGCCCTTGGCACTTCATGGCCAGGGTGGCCCGCTGGTGGTCGAGGAACGAGGTGAGCGACGCGCGGTCGTCGGCCACCTTCGAGGGAGGTATGCGCTGGTCATCGTTCACCGAACAAGGATGGCAAGGACACCTTTCCGCCGGCCACCCTCGCGCGCCCTCCCCGTCGCGCACGAGATCTCCGAGGGCGTCGGGCCGGCATCACGGCTCGATGCCGACTCGACGTCGAGGTGGCTGTCACCAGGGCTGTCGCCAGGTAAGGCGATGGCGGCGCGTGCTCGTACCGCGTCTCGCCCGTCCGGCTTCCGCATCGGAGGCTCAGCTGTGGGTGAGGGTGCGGTCCAGGAGGGGGAGCAGGCGGTCCCAGTGAAGCTGCAGCGCGGCGGGGTCGAAGGCGTCGGTGTCGGACATGGTGAAGCCGTGGACGGTGCCGGGATAGATCTCGGAGGTGTACTGAACACCCGCGGCGTCCAGAGCCTGGTTGAGCTCGGCCAGGGACTCGGGCGCCATGTCGGTTTCCGCGTGGCCGAGGTGGACCTGGGCCGTGAGCGGGGAGAGAAGGCGTCGCAGGCTGTCGGGCCCGTCCGCGCCCACGGGGCCGTGGAATCCGGCGACGGCGGCCACCTGGTCGGGGTGGGCGGCGGCAGTACGCAGCGCCAGGAGTCCGCCTATGCAGTAGCCGGTCACCGCGAACGGTCCGGCCGCCACCTCGGGCTGGGCGGTGAGGAAGCTGAGACAGGCGTCGGCGTCGCTCAGGATGCGCTCGGCGGTGTGCTCCTCGATCAGGGGCATCAGCTGGGCGATGATCGCGGGGCGGACCTCTTCTCCGATGTGCTCAGGGAGTTCGATCACCGGTGTCGGGCCGTGTCGGTAGAAGAAGTTGGGGACGAGCACGTAGTACCCGTGGTCGGCCAGTTCGCGGGCCATCTCCCGTAGCACGGGGCGGATACCGAAGGCGTCCGCGTACATCAGCACCCCCGGATGCCGCCCGTCACCGTCGGGGAAGGCGGCGAACGCGTCGGCCCGGCCGTCCATGGTGGGAATCTGCACTGTCTTGTCGGGCAAGGTCGTCCTTCCGTGGAGTCCGCCCCGTCAGCGTTAGTCTCACTAACGTTTCCGAGGCGCGAGTGAAAGTACATCGTTAGTGGGACTAACGCAACGGATAGGGTTGGGACCGTGAACGGAGCTCAAGCCGCGGACATGTCCGACGACGGCGCGCGCAAGACGCCCGACAGGCTGCGTCGGCGGGCGAGCCGATTGTTGTCGCAGCTCACCATGCGGTCGGACCGACTGATCAACGAGGGGCTGGCCAGGGCCGACGGCCGCAAATGGCACTACGCCGTGCTCGCCTCGCTGCAGGAGTACGGGCCGGGCAGCCAGGCGGAGTTGAGCAGGCGCTCCGGCATCTACCGCAGCGACATGGTCGGCGTCCTCAAGGAACTGGCCGAGCGTGACCTCGTCGAGCGGGTGCCGGATCCCGACGATCGGCGCCGCAACGTCATCACGATCTCCGCCCGGGGCCGCCGCCGACTACGCCACCTCGACAAGATCCTGGACGACCTCCACGACGAACTGCTCGCTCCGCTGAGTACGGCCGAACGCGACCAGTTCCTCCAGTTGCTCACTCGCTTGCTGGACCACCACACCCGGGCCTCCTGAGCCGCGCACCCGGGTTGATCGCGGTGCTTCACGGTGCCGCTGCGCGGGCGACTTCGCCGGGCGCCGGACGCCGGTCCTCCAGCACATGGACCGGTAGCCCGTCGCTGAAGACGTGAATGTCGGCGCCGACGCATCCGTAGGCGAAACCGTTCTCGGCGCAGACGCTCTGCCGCTCCGACATGGATGTCCACGCCTCCAAGGCGGTCGACCCCTGGACGAAGCCCCCGGCCACTCGCCGGGTGACGAGGAGGCAAGCAGGCCGGCGAACGCGGCACAGTGCTGCCCGGCTCGGTGGAAGCCGATTCCGGGCGGTCAGCCGACCGCCGCGGGGCGTGGGGGGGGCGGGGGCGTGGCGGATCAGGGCGGTGCCGTATGCGGCCAGCCACACCACCCACATCAGCCAGCCGAAGAGGCCGAGCAGCCCGAGCGGACCGGTGTGGTCGATGACCAGCGGGGCGAGGGTCGCCGAGGTGAACAGCAGCGTGGCCGACAGGAGTCCCCATGTGCGGTGCCACGGTCGGATGAGTCCGGCCCGTCGACCGCCGATGGACAGGCCGACGAGGGCGAGTGCCAGGAAGGTGCCGTTGAGAGTGAACAGCGCGTCGTGCAGTGCCCACAGCCCCAGTGTCGCGCTGGTGTCCTGCGAGGTCGTCGACGCGATGGCGAGGCGGATCGCGATGACCCCGGCGAAGGCGGCGTTCTGCAGGACGACGCCGGCGAACCCGACCAGTGACCACGCCTCGCCGCGCGCGCCTTCCGATTGCCGCAGCGCGGCGACCGCGCCCGCGCCGAACAGCGTGGCCAGCGCCCAGGCGGCGGGAGTGAGGGCGGTCCCCACGCCCACCAGGTCGCCTTCCGTGCCGAAGAACGCGGTGACTTCGGCGATGTCGGCGCCGGTGCGGGGGAGGCCGGCAGGGGCCACGACCACATTGCCCATGACGATCAGGAAGGCGAACCCGAAGGCGGCGACACCGGCGAGACGCGGGAAGCTCATGGCGGTCCACCAGGATTTTTGACGTATCATCTATTCATTATAAGGCCCGTAAAGCGAAGGAGTGCAGGGCGCATGAGCACGGAGCCGGGACGACGCCGCTACGACTCGCTGCGCCGTACGGCGCAGGCGCAGGAGACCCGCGCGGACGTCGCCCGCGCCGCCCGTCGGCTGTTCGTCTCCCAGGGATGGGCGGTGACGACCGTGCGGGAGGTGGCGCGCGAGGCGGGGGTCTCCGCACCCACCGTCTACGCCGCGTACGGGAACAAGGCGGAACTGACCCGGGCACTGGCCGACGCGGCCGATCTGTCGGCCGATGTGTCGCAACTGGTCGCGGAGCTGGAGGAACCCGGTGCGGACCCCGCCGCGCAACTGGCGGCGATGGCCGCATACGACCGGCGGCTCTTCGAGCGGGCAGGCGACATCATCACGCTGATCCGCGAGGCGGGCCGCACCGAGCCGGAGTTGGCCGCGCTCTACCGCGACGGCCGTGCCCGCGCCGACGAGACCCGGGTGCAGGTGTTCTCGTCCTGGCCCGCCGATGTCCTCCGGCACGGCCTGGATGTGACCTCGGCCGCGGACATCTACGCGGCTGTGTGCAACATCGACGTCTACGCCGTACTCACCGCGGAGCGCGGTTGGTCGCCCGACCAGGTCGAGCAGTGGTGGAGCGGAGCACTGGCCAGGGAGCTGCTGGGCTGACGCTCCGGAGTCGGCGACAGACGGCCCCGGCAACCGACCCGCTTCGCCGATCCGGCGCCGGGTACTCGCTGATCCGTCCCCGGGGACCCCGTACCCGACGACGAGAGAGGTCGAGGAGCAGATGGACGAGGTGACGCAGAGCGCGGAGACGGTCTGCGGGACGGTGGTCCGCGAGAGCGGGCGGGACGGTGCGCCTTTCGTCCACGTCCGGTCCGAAGGACGGGATGTCGGCGAGACCCGCCCCGCGGAGCTGGGCTCCGCAGCTGCCCAGCGGGACGGCGAGACCAGGACGACCGTGTGGGTCGCGCTGGGCGCCAATCTGCTCATCGCGGTTGCCAAACTGGTCGGCGGCTTCGTCGCGGCATCACCGGCGCTGCTGTCGGAAGCCGCGCACTCGGTGGCCGACAGTCTCAACGAGGTCTTTCTGCTCGCGTCCCTCCGGCGCAGCCGCAAGCCCGCCGACAACGCGCATCCGTTCGGCTACGGCAAGGAGCGGTTCTTCTGGTCGTTGCTCGCCGCAGTCGGCATCTTCGTCACCGGTGGCTGCTTCTCCTTCTTCCAGGCATTCGAGGCGTTCAGTGCCAGCGGCGAGGAGACGTTCACCGGGTACCTCATGGGCCTTGTCGTGCTCTTCGTGGCGCTGCTCGCCGAGGGCACCTCGCTCGCCCGGGCGCTGCTCCAGGCGCGGGGCCGGGCCAAGGAGGAGACCCGGTCGATGACCGCCGAGGTACGGCACAGCGGCGACCCGGCGCTGCGGACGGTCCTGGCGGAGGACGGCGCGGCATGCCTGGGCGTACTGCTGGCCATAGCCGGTATGGCACTGCACATGGCGACCGGCCAGGGTTGGTACGAGGGGGTGGCGTCGCTGCTGATCGGCGTACTGCTCGTCCATATCGCCTTCGCCCTGGGCCGCAGCGCGAAGGACCAGCTCATCGGCGAGGCGGCCGATCCGGAGCTCCAACGGGAGATCATCGATCTGCTGGACGAGCAGCCGGAGATCGACGCCGTCATCGAGGTGCTCACGATGCGGATGAGCCCCGACTCGGTGCTGCTGGCCGCACGGGTCGACCTCGTGCCCGGCGTGGACAGCGAGCACGTCGAGGACGCCCTGGTCCGCGTCAAGCAGAACCTCGCCGCACAGTGCGCCGACGTCGACCACATCTTCCTGGACGTGACCGACGCCACCCGCGGTGACCGCCGCCGGGCCCGGCACGTCCGCGAGGAGATCGAACGCGCCGCCGAGGCGGCCGAGAACGGCCGCGACACCGATGGCTGACGCGCCGCCGAGGGAGCCGGACCGGCCGGTGCGGGGATGTGCGCAGCGCATGGCGCGTCGATACGCGTCCGCTCCCACGCAGGGTCCAGCCCGCCTGCGGGCGGAGCGTCCCCGGTAGGTTGAGCACTGACCGTTGGGCACTGACCGGCGTCACCCGGGCAACCGGGCTCACCCGGTGCAGAAGGCCGGTGGAAGAGCCGGTGCGGGCAAGAAGGAGGCTGCTGGATGCCGGGGGCGCGGATGGACGTGCACGACGCCCGACTCGTCTACGGATGCATGGGCCTCGGCGGCGGGTGGGACACCGAACCGTACACAGCGGATGACATCGCCCAGGCCGAAGCCGCCGTGGACGCCGCGCGACAAGCCGGTATCACCGTCTTCGACCTCGCCGACATCTACCAGCACGGCAAGTCCGAGGCCGTCTTCGGTGAAGTCCTGGCCAGGGACCCCCAACTACGCGGCCAGATCGTGCTCCAGACCAAGTGCGGCATCCGCCTCCCCGCCGAGCACCAGGTCGGCCGCTACGACCTGCGGGGTGCCACCATCGCGCGCAGAGTGGAAGAGAGCCTGCACCGGCTGCGCACCGACGTCATCGACGTCCTCCTCCTGCACCGGCCCGACCCCCTCACCCCTCCCGCGGAGATAGCAGCGGCCCTCACCGACCTTCACGGCCAGGGGCTGGTGCGGCAGTTCGGCGTCTCCAACATGAGCGGCGCCCAGATCGCCCACCTGCAGGCCCATCTCGACCTCCCGCTGGTCGTGAATCAGTTGGAGATGAGCCTCGACCACCGGGACTGGATCGAGTCCGAGGTTCTGGTGAACACCTCCGCCCTCGCCCATATCGGCTTCCCGCACGGAACCCTCCAGTTCTGCTCCGCCCACGGCATTCAGCTGCAGGCCTGGGGAGCGCTCGCCCGCGGACGCTTCACCGGCCCCGATTCCGGCCAGGCCGGTCAACTCGTCGCCGAACTGGCCCGGTCCAAGGACACCACTGCGGAAACGATCGTGCTGTGGTGGCTCCAGCGGCACCCGGCGGCCATCGCACCGGTGGTCGGCACGACACGGCCCGACCGTATCCACGCCTGCCGGGACGCGGTCCTGCGGGAGCCGGACCTCACGCACCAGGAGTGGTACGAGCTGTGGGTCGCCGCACGCGGCGCCCCTCTCCCGTAGGCCCGCTCCACCTTGTCCTCTCGCGGGACGGGGCCGAAGGCGAGCGCTGCTGGACACTGCCGGTGGGCTCAGTCCGTCGGCTCGCCTGCCGTCTCGTCGCGTACGTAGTCCCCGGCGTCCTCCTTGCCGCCGCGGGGTGCGGTTTCTTCCTCCTCCTCCTCTGTCGGCGCTGCGTCCTCCGAGAGCTCCTCCGCCTCGGGAGGGGGCGGAAGGTCGGGTGTCCGTGGTCGCTCGTCGCGTTCACTCATGTCCCACGTGTACCCGCTGCGCGCAGTGCACTGCACCGCACCCAGCTCCGTTTCGGCGACAGAATCTGGCGCCGACCGGGGGAGCGGCGAGAGGGTCAGCCCCGGCTTTCGTGCCTGGCGCCCCCGTCCCGCTGATCGGGTTCCCCGTCCGGGTCCCGGCGGAGCTCCCGCCACGCTCGGTGCGCCCGTCGCCCTGTGGCCATCTTGAGAGGGATGAGGCAGGCCCACAGCCACATCGCGACGGCGGGGGAGAGGAAGGCCACCGGTACCGCCGCGGCGAACACGACGACGAGAGGGGCGGCGTCCATGACAGAAGCGCGTCGGACCGCTGTTCTCCCCGGCTGCCGCCGCACCTCCTCCCGGCTCCACACCACGTGCCAGAGCAGCATGAGCACCGCCTCCGTAGCAGCCACATTGGCCGAGTAGAGGGCGACTGCCGTGGAGTGTTCGCTGTAGTCCGACAGCAGCGAGGTGGGGAACGGCAGCAGGGCCACCAGCGCGAGACCGAGCAGGGTGAGATGGATCTCCGTCGAGCCGACCCGGCGAACGGTGCTGAAGATGTTCTGGTGCTCACGCCAGAACGCCGCGATGATCACGAAGCTGAGGAAGTAGCTCCAAAGCTGTGTCGTGGTCTCCCGCAGTGCCTCACCGTACTGCCGGGCGTCCAGGTCCTCCGGCACCGTGATGTCGAGGACCAGCAGAGTCAGCGCAATAGCGAAGACGCCGTCCGAGAGTGTCAGCAGCCGCTGAGCTGCGTCTCCGGGGCCGGCCACCTGGTTCACCCGCAGCACCCTACGGAGCGCGACCGCCTGCGACCCGGCACCACACGGGCGGGGTGAGGAACAGACACCCTGTGCGACGACCAGGCGGTCTGTTCGGACGAGCGTCGCCGTCAGCACCGACCTGAGAAACCCCGCGTCGGGGCATGCACCGGCCGGGCCGCCCCCGCGCGCGGGGACGGCCCGGCCCGGACGGCGGGCGATCGTTCTCTCAAACGTCGTCCTCCGTCGGTGTGAGCAGTGTCGAGAGGGCGGTCGTCGGTTGGTCGGTGACAGTGGCCAGCAGCCGCGTGAATTCCTGGGCCCAGCGCGCGATCGTCGCGGCGTCGAAGAGATCTGTGGAGTACTCGAAGGTGACGGTGATATCTCCGCCCCGGGGTTCGAGGACGACGTACAGCTCGTTGCGGGCGACTCCGACGGTGGGCAGGCCCCGGACGGCGGTGGTGACTCCTCTCAGGTCGAGGGCCGGTGGCGGGGTGGTGACCACGGTGAACAGAACGGTGGGGTAGAGCCTGTCCGCCTCCTCGGGAGCCAGCAGGCGGACGACCTCGTTCAGCGTCAGGGCCTGGTGATCGAGGGCGTTGAAGAGAGCCGGTCCGAGACCGGTGACGAGGTCGGCGAAGTCGGTGGCTTCGGAAAGGCGTGCGCGCAGCAGAACGGCGTCTCCCAGCAGGCCCACCGCCTCCTCGTGCTCCTGGCGGCCGGCGCGGTTGGCGCTGGAGGCGGCGAGCACCACATCGGTGGAGTGCCCGCACAGCCGGGCGGCCCAGGCGGCGAACGCGGCGGCGAGGACCACGTACGGCGTGGTGCCGAGACGGGCGGCGGTCCGGGCGACACGGGCAGGTACCGCGCCGTCGATGACCTGCTGGTGCAGGGCTCCCGCACCGGAGAGGGTGTCCGGTCGCGGGTGGTCGTAAGGCAGGTTCAGGCGCAGCGGTACGCCGTCGAGTTCGGCCTGCCAGAACGCCTCCAGGCGTCCTCGCCGTTCACCGTCGTCGAGCTGCTCCCTCTCCCAGCGCGCATAGTCGGTGAACTGAGCAGCGGGCAGGGGGAGCCGCTGAGCGGCCCCGTCGTTGTAGAGCGTCTGCAGTTCCCGCCACAGGACGCCCATCGACCAGCCGTCACAGATCGCGTGGTGCAGGACGGCGACCAGGACCCATCGGTCGTCGGCCGATCTGCCGAGCCGGAAGCGGAACAGCGGCGCCCGGTCCATCGCGAACGGGTGTCTCGCCTGGTCCTGGCACCATCGGTCGATCTCCTGCTCGCCGAGCCGGGTGAGGTCGCTGACGGGGAGTTCCACCGGTACCTCGGCCAGGACCTCGACCGCGAGCTCACCGCCGTGCCGCACGGCCCTGCTGCGCAGCGCGTCGTGCCGTCGTACGAGTCCTTCGAGCGCCTGAGCCAGCGCGTGCGGGTCCAGCTCACCTCGCAGATCGACCCGATGGGTGACGTTGTAGACGCTGGGATCGGCACGCTCGTGGTGGCGGCGCCACAGCCTGCGCAGGGTGGCGGGCATGGGCACCGTCTCCACCGGCCGCAGCGGTCCGGGGTCGATGCGGTGGGCGACGGCGCGGATGGTCGGTGCGCGGAAGAAGTCCGCCATGGACAACTCGACACCGTGTTCCGTGGCCATTCGGTTCAACAACCGTACGGCGCTCAGGGAGTGGCCACCGAGCTCGAAGAACGAGCGGTCGAGGGCCACACGGCGGGCGCCGAGTTCGGCGCACCACAGTTCGTGGAGTGCCTTCTCCAGGGGACTGCCCGGTTCCTGGTGTGCGTCGTCCGGCTTGTCCGCCGTGTCTGACGTGTCTGACGTGTCTGCCGTGTCCCGGGGGTCGGGCAGCCGGTCGCGGTCCAGTTTCCCGGCGGCGTTCACCGGCAGCCTCTCCACCCGCACCCAGCGCCGGGGCACCAGGTGGTCGGGGAGCTCGGCGGCCAGGGCGGCCCGCAGCTCCTGCACGGCGTCCGGCTGATCCGGCCGATCCAGCCGATCCGGCTGACCCCGGCGGTCCGGTCGGTGAGCCGGCCGGTCCGGGCCGGCGAGTGCGACATAGGCGACGAGTTCGCTCTCGCCGTGGCTGTCGCGGCGGGCCAGCACCGCGGCCTCACGTACGCCGGGCTGCCGCGTCAGAGCCTGCTGGACCTCGGCGGGCTCGACGCGATGGCCCCTGATCTTGACCTGGTCGTCGATGCGGCCGAGATGTTCCAGCGTCCCGTCTCCCCGCCAGCGGGCCAGGTCTCCGGTGCGGTAGCACATCTCCTCGCCGGAGCCGACCGGCTCGAAGGCAGCGGCTGTCTCCTCGGGGCGGCCGTGATAGCCGTACGACACCGCCGTACCCCCCACATACAGCTCACCGACGGCACCCACCGGGACCTCCCTGCCGTCCGCGTCGAGCAGCCGGATCCGCGCCCCGGGGATCGGTGTGCCGATGGGCGGGCAGGCCCCGTGGGCGGGGTCGACCCGGTGCGAGGTGACGATGACGGAGGTCTCGGTCGGCCCGTACTGGTTGAAGAGGGCACACTCCGGATGGGCGGCGAGGAACCTGTGGAACGCGGGGGTGAGCCGCAGCGCCTCGCCCGCGGAGAACAGTTCGCGCAGGGCGGGCATGCGGGGGCCGGTCTCCATCAGGTACGTCAGCGGAGTGCAGGGCATGAAGATCCGCTGCACGCCGTGGCGTTGTACGGCGTCCGTCAGTGCCGCCGGATCGTGTCGCACCTCGTCGTCGATGAGCACGAGCGCTGCCCCGGACGCCAGCGTCGTGAAGATCTCCTGGACGCTGACGTCGAAGGCGGGCGAGGTCCACTGCAGGGTCCGCAGCGCCGGATGCTGCTCAAGGTGGCGGAGGATCAGGTTGACGGGACCTCGATGGGGCACGACGACGCCCTTGGGGCGGCCGGTGGAGCCCGAGGTGTAGACGCAGTACGCGGCATCCGTGGGGCGCACGGCGAGGACGTCCTCGTCCGGGCTCCGGTCCGGTGCCTCCTCCTGGCGGGCTGCCTGCTCCACGGTCCTCACAGGCCACAGCTGGAGGGCGGGATGCCGGGTGAGCAGTGCCTCGGTCGTCAGGACCAGCACGGGGCGGCCGTCGTCCAGGAGCTGTGTGACGCGGGCGGATGGCAGGGAGGCGTCGAGCGGTAGATAGGCCGCTCCGCTCTTGAGCACGCCCAGTAGCGCGGTGATCAGCTCGGGGCCGCGCGGCAGTACGACCGCGACGCGTTCGCCACGGACTGCCCCGTGCGGGCGCAGCCACCGGGCGAGGCGGTCGGCACGCTGGTCGAGCTCCCCGTAGGTGAGCTGCTGCCCCTGATCGGTCACCAGCGCGACGGCGTCGGGCCTCCGGCGTGCTTGCGCTTCGAACAGGCCGTGCAGGGTCTCCTCCACGGCGGGCGAGGGCTCCTGCTGCCGGCCGAGCCGCGCCAGTGTCGTGCGGTCGGCGTCGGTGAGCGCGGTGAGCGCCGAGAGCGGGGCGCCGGGGTCGGCGAGGGCCCGCCGCAGTACCTGCTCCACGTAGTCCACGAGCCGTCGCACGTCGCTCTGCCCGAACAGCTCCGTGTCGTACTCGACCATGAACCGCACGCCCTCGCGGTGGTGCGTCAGATAGATACCGAGGTCGAAGGGTGCGCGTGCGGAAGGCGTGTCGAGGAGAGTGGCGGTCAGCCGCGGCGGGTCGAACCCCACCTGGCTCTCGTTCTCGTACTCCACCATCACCTGGAAGAGCGGGTTGCGGCCGGGATCACGACGCGGATTGAGCGCGCCGACGAGTTCGTCGAAGGGGACGTCCCGGTGCTCGTACGCCGCCGTGCTGCGCTCGCGCACCCGGTGCAGCAACGCGGTGAAGTCCGGGTCGCCGGACAGGTCGAGACGCAGGGCCACGGTGTCGAGGAACATACCGATCTCGTCCCCGGCCTCCTCCGGCCTGGCGGCGACAGCCGTGCCCACCACGATGTCCCGCTGCCCGCTGAACCGGCCGAGCACGGCGCCGATCGCGCCGGTCAGCACCATGAATAGGGTGGCGCGCCGCTCGGCGGCGAACTCCCGCAGCCGGGACGTCAGCCGGGCGTCCAGCTCATGGGTGAGGCTGTCGCCCTCACCGGAGCGCACCGGCGGTCGGGGCCGGTCCGAAGGCAGCGTCAGTTCCGGTGCGTCCGCCAGCTCCCGCCGCCAGAAGGCGAGCGCCTCGGCCACCCGGGAGGGGTCGGCGGGGGCGGTCGGCCGGGCGACGAGAGGGCGCAGCGCGGGATCGCCGTCCGGTCCGCAGCGGTAGTGGGCGGCGATCTCGCGGGCGAACACCTCCGTGGAGGAGGAGTCGAAGACGATGTGGTGGGCCAGCAGGAACAACAGGTGCCGCTCGTCGGACAGGCGCAGCAGCCGGCACGAGAACAGGGGACCGGTACTCAGGTCGAAGATCCGGCGGCCCTCGGTCTCCAGAACGGAGCGCAGGGCCTGCTCCTCGGTCGCGCCGGTGTGGTCCTCCACCGGGCAGTCGATCGCGGCGTCCGTCCGCGTCTCCTGGTACGGGACCCCGTCGGCGGTGCCGAAGACGGTACGCAGCGCCGGCTGGCGGGCCACGAGCCGGCGCAGGGCCCACCTCAGCCTCGCTGTGTCCAGCGGGCCCTCCAGCCGGATCGCCTTGGGCTCGTGGTACATGCTGGTGCCGGGGTGCAGCTGTTCCATGAACCAGATCCGTCGCTGCGCGGGCGACAGGGCCCTTCTGGCGGGCGCCGGCGGAGCCGTGGGGGCCGTCCGGCATGTGCGGGCGCGGAGGCGGTCGATCGCGGGAAGGGCGGCGCGCACCTTGTCCGCCGGTACGCCGAAGTCCACGAAGCAGGCGATCTCGTTTGCACCGGCTTGTGTCAGCCGCCGTACCGTTCCGGCCGCCGACTCCTCGTCGCCGATCAGCGCGCGCGAGTCGCAGTAACGCTGGTAGGCCCGGCCGAGCAGGAAGTCCACGTCCTCCTCGGGAGTGTTGTCCAGGTCGACTTCGAAGCCGAGGCTGTTGGTGACCTGGTTGAAGAGGGAGAGCGATGAGCGCAGGTACGACATGAACGGCCGGTACGCCTCTGCGCGGGCGGTCTCGGCGTCCGCACCGAGGTAGGTGTGCACCAGCACCACCACCCGCCCCGCGTCGGGGTCGTGGCCGTGCTCGGCCCGGGTACGTCGGTAGAGCGCGATGTTCTCGCCCAGCTGCTCGACCGACTGCGCCATCAGATTGGTGACGATGCCGAGGCCCTCCGCCGCCGCCCGGCGATAGCTGTCCGGGTTTCCCACCACCGCGACGTACAGCGGCGGTTGGTCCTGGACGGGGCGGGGGTGCAGCTCGACGTCGACGGGTTCACCGTCGCCGCCGGTCATGGTCAGCGGCCTTCCCGACCAGAGCGTGCGTACGGTCTGCAACTGTTCGTACATCACCTCGCGGTGCCGTCCGAAGTTCTCCGGGGCGAGCGCGAAGTCCCCGGCGTGCCAGCCACTGGCGAAGCACAGGCCCGTTCGGCCGCCCGAGAGGTTGTCGACGACCGACCATTCCTCGGCAACGCGCACCGGATGGTGCAGCGGCAGAACCACGGAACCGGCGTGCAGACGGACCCTGCTGGTGCGCGCCGCCAGTGCGGCAGCGAGCACGGAGGGGTTGGGGAACGGCGCACCGAAGGAGTTGAAGTGCCGCTCAGGGAACCACAGGGCGTGCAGACCGTGGCTGTCCGCGAACTCGGCGGCCTCCATGATCAGCGCGTAGGTATCAGCCGTACCGGTCTCGGGGTAGTCACCGAAGAAGTACAGGCTGAAGTCGCATCCGGCCGAGGCTGACGGGACGGCATCGGACGACGGCCTTGGGGCAGCGGCCGCGGGTGGTGCCTGCGGTGCGGGAGCGGTTACGGGGGCCTGGGGCAGGGGAGCGGTGGCGGGCGCCTTCGGTGGGGAGACGGGCGCGGCGGTCGGGGAGGACGTACCCGAGACGATCTCCAGTTGGCGGGACATCAGGCCGGTGACCCGGTCGACCAGTTGCCCGGCGAGCCGCAGCTGCTGCGCCAGCACATCTTGGAGCCCGGTGTCGTCGCCGCGTACCGGTGTCTCCTCAGGTGTCTCCTCAGGTGTCTCCTCAGGTGTCTCCTCCGGTGTCTGCTCCGGTGCCCGTGCGGAGGCGGGTGCCGGACGCGGGGCCGTCTCGGGAGCGCCCCCCAGGGGCTGCCCCGGCGCGGCCACGTCTTCGCGGACCCCTTCCGCGGGCGCACCATGCGCGGTTCCTGCCTCCTGGGCCGGGCCGCCGCGCAGTCGTAGGACGAACTCGGCGAGCTTGCGCGGAGTGTCGGACTCGGTGAACAGCTCCCGGACCGGGACACGCACTCCGAACAGCCGCTGCAGCTCCGTGGTCATGCCCAGCAGGGCCAGTGAGTCGGCGCCCAGCGAGAAGAAGGACGTGTCCGGTGCGACATCCGCCCGGGTGGATCCCAGCTTCAGCGCTGTCAGTTCGCGAATGCTCTCAACGGCCTCGTCCAGTGCCGGGCTCCCGGCAGGCGGCGCCGCCACCGATTCCGCCACCGCCGGAACGGCCTCACCACGCCCCGCAGCCGCGCCGGGGGCCGGGAAACGGCGTCGGCGCAGGGGATGGCCGGGCAGTGGGACGCGTCCGCCGTCGCGGGCAACCGCCCGCCAGTCGATGTCGGCGCCCATGCTGTAGAGCTCGCCGAGCGAGGCCAGCACACCGTGCCACTGCTCCGTACCCGTGGCCGTACCGGCGCCCGCGCCCGTACCGGGGTCCGGATCGGTTCCCTGGCCGGGCAGCCAGCGGCTGTCGGGCAGGCAGTGTCTGCCCAGACCTGTGAGTACGCTGCCCGCGCCCATCTCCAGGAAGTCCGCAGCCCCCTGCCGGGACGCGGTCGCCACCGCGAGGTCGAAGCGGACCGGTTCGCGTGCTTGGCGTACCAGGTACTCGGCGTCGGCCCGCCAGCCGATCGGCCGCAGTACGCCGTCGAGCGCGCCGGCCAGCGGGACCCGCAGCGGCTGCAGCTCCAACTTATCGATGTACGAGCGGAGTTCGGGCAGGACGGGGTCGAGCGCGGCGGAGTGGAAGGCCCGGTCCACGGGCAGCGGCCGCCACCGGACGCCCTCCTGATCGAGCAGGTGTTCCATCTGCCGAAGGGATTCCGCCGCGCCGGAGACCACGTGGGCGCGCGGCCCGTTGACCGCTGCCAGTTCGACTCCTGCCGCCTGTGCCAGGCGCCGCACGGTCGCCGGATCGGCGTGTACTGCCAGCATCGTCCCGGGCGGGCATCCGCGCTGCATCAGACTGCCGCGCCACGCGGTGATCCGCAGCCCGTCCTCGACGGACAGCGCACCGGCCGCACAGAGCGCCGCGTACTCTCCTGCGCTGTGTCCGAGCAGCAGCGCGGGGCGGATCCCGAAGGCGCGCCACAGCTCGGTGAGAGCCATCTGGTGGGCGAAGAGGGCGGGCTGGGCGGTCTCCGTCGGCCAGGGCACATCGCTGTCCGCGGCACTGTCGTCGAGGAGCACGGGCAGCAGGGTGCCGCCGAACTCCTCGGCGTACACCTGCTCGCACAGGTCCAGGACGCGGCGGGCCTCGGGGTGCGCGGCGTAGATCTCGCGTGCCATGCCGGGGCGGGCACTGCCCTGCCCCGGGTATGCGAAAGCCGGCGGTCCCGGCAGAGGTGGAAGGGTGCCGGCCGCACGCTCCAGGGCCCGGGCCAACTCTTCCCCCGTGCGCCCCACCGCCGCCGTGCGGTGCCTGTGGTGGGGCCTGCCGAGGGCCAACGTGGCGGCCAGATCGGAGGGGGCGGGCCCGGGGTGTGCCCGGAGGTGCTCGCGCAGTTTGTCGAGGAGTTCGGCCAGGGCCTGCGGATCCCGCGCGGAGACGGGCACGACCACGGGGAGCGCGGGGGCTCGCGGGGTACTGCGCGGCGGCGCCTCCTCCAGTACGACGTGCGCGTTGGTCCCGCCGACGCCGAGCGCGCTGACCCCCGCCCTGCGCGGCACACCGGGCCGCCCGGCCCACGGCTTCCGTTCCGTGCCGAGCACGAACGGGCCGCCGTCCAGCCGGAGCCCCGGATTGGGGCGGCGCAGATGGAGCGTCGGTACGAGAGTGCGGTGCTTCAGCATCAGTACGGTCTTGATCAGCCCGGCCATGCCCGCACAGCTGTCGAGATGGCCGTTGGACGGCTTCACCGAGCCCAGGGTGCAGAACCCGGTGTGGTCCGTGCCCTCCCCGAACGCCCGCGACAGTGCCTCGAACTCCACCGGATCCCCGAGCTGGGTGCCGGTGCCGTGCGCCTCCACGTACGACACGGTGTCCGGCTCGACCGCCGCTTTGCGCAGTGCCTGCCGCACGACCTCGATCTGACCCGCCACCCCGGGGGCACTGAACCCGGCCTTGCCCGCCCCGTCGTTGTTGACGGCCGAACCGAGGACGACCGCGTGCACGGTGTCACCGTCGGCCAACGCCCGGTCGAGCCGCTTGAGCAGTACGGCGGCGACCCCGTTGCCGCCCACCGTGCCGTCGGCGTCCGCGTCGAAGGTACGGCAGCGCCCGGTCGGCGACAGGATGGAGCCCGGGTGACTGCGGTAGCCGGATTCCTGGGGGGTGTGCACGGCGGCCGCTCCGGCGAGCGCCAGGTCGGCGTCACCGCTGATCAGGGCCTGCGCCGCGAGATGGACGGCGACCAGGGAGGTGGAGCAGGCGGTCTGCACACCGATGGCGGGGCCGGTGAGGTCGAGCCGGTAGGCGACTCGGGTGGCGAGGAAGTCCGGTTCCCGCCCCATGGCCGTCAGCAGGCCGGTGGCCGGGTCGCCGTCCGGGGGCGGGGGCTCCGACGGCGACGAAGGTGGCGCGGTCCCGTTCCTCGGTGTCCTCGCCGACGCGGACCAGATCCCCGTCGAGGCTGTCCTTGCGCAGATGGTTCACGCTCCCCGCACCGCCGAGGTTGC